>NZ_BMJB01000004.1 GCF_014642855.1 Edaphobacter acidisoli
GTGAACGGGACGCTGACGGTAGGCCAGGCGACGCTGACGGTGACGGCGGCGAACGCGAGCCGTGCCTACGGAGCGGCGAACCCTGCGTTCACGGGCACGGAGACGGGCGCGATCAACGGCGACACCTTCACGGTAGGTGGAAGCACGACGGCGACGACGAGTTCTCCGGCGGGGACATACGCGATCGTTCCGACGGTGACGGGAGCGAACCTCTCGAACTACACGGTGGTGTATGTGAACGGGACGCTGACGGTAGGCCAGGCGACCCCGACGATCACCTGGACGGCGCCAGCCCCGATCACCTACGGGACGACATTGAGCACAACGCAGCTGGACGCGACTGCTTCGGTTCCTGGCAACTTCACCTACTCGCCAGCATTGGGAACGACGCCCGCGGCCGGCCTCGACACCTTAACGGCGACCTTTACTCCGACTGACACGACCAACTACGCGACTACGACGGCGACGGTCCAGCTGACTGTGAACAAAGGTACTCCGACGATCACCTGGGCGGCGCCGGCGCCGATTACCTACGGCACGGCGCTGGGCGCAACCCAGCTGAACGCGACAGCGAATGTCCCGGGCAGCTTCACCTACAGCCCTGCGACGGGTTCAGTACCAGCCGCAGGCACGGATACGTTGTCGGTGAGCTTTACCCCGACGGACACCAGCAATTACACGACAGCCACAGCAACGGTGGACATCGTGGTGAACAAGGCAACGCCAACCATTACGTGGGCCAACCCTGCGGCGATCACCTACGGCACGGCGCTCAGCTCAGTGCAGATGGACGCGACGGCGACACCTTCAGGTGGAACCTTCGTCTACTCACCGGCTGCCGGCACGGTACTGCCGGCCGGCACGAACACGCTCAGCGTGATCTACACGCCGGCTGACACGAGCAATTACACAACAGCGACGGCCTCGGCGCAGATTGTGGTCAACACGGCCACCCTCTCGGTTACGGCGGCCGATGCCACACGGTCTTATGGCACTGCGAACCCTGCTTTCACCGGCACCTACACGGGCGTGGTAAATGGCGACACGTTCACGGTCTCGGGCAGCACGGCGGCAACGCAAAGCTCGCCTGCAGGAACGTATGCTATCGTTCCGTCGGTGACCGGCGCTGATCTTGCCGACTACACGGTGGTCTACGTCAACGGCACCCTGACCATTACGAAAGTTGTCCCAACCATTTCCTGGCCGACGCCTTCACCGATCACCTACGGCACGGCGCTGTCGAGCACGCAGCTGGATGCAACCGGCAGCGTGCCCGGCACCTTTGTCTACAACCCGGCGGCGTCCACTGTCCTGACAACTGGATCGAACACGCTGACGGCGACCTTTACTCCGACAGACACGACGGACTACACCACGCAGACTGCCTCGGTGAACCTGACCGTGATTGCTGCGACCCCTGTTATCAACTGGAACAATCCGGCTCCCATCGTCTACGGCACGGCACTCAGCTCGACGCAGTTGAACGCAACCAGCAGCACGACCGGTGCGTTCACCTATACCCCGGCTGCCGGAACGGTTCTCAGTGTCGGCACGCAGCCGCTGAACGTGACACTCACGCCGACTGACACCACCAACTACACGACGGCAACGAAGACCGTGACCGTTGACGTGACGCAGGCCAGCCTCGTCGTTACCGCCAACAATGCAACGAAGGTCTACGGTACGGCGAACCCGACCTTTACCGGCACTATTACCGGCGCCCAGAACGGCGACACCTTCACGGAGGCGTTCAGCACGACGGCCACGACGCTGTCGAACGTCGGCACGTATGCAATTGTCCCGTCCGCCTCTGGAACGGACATTGCCGACTACTCGCAGACCATCAACAACGGCACCCTGGCTGTGACCAAGGCGTCCGTCATCTCCTCGCTTAGCCTGAGCACCACCGACGTCCCCTATGAGATTCCCGTAACCATGACGGTTACGCTTCAGTCCGCTACCAGCGGAACGCC
Source organism: Edaphobacter acidisoli (assembly GCF_014642855.1). NCBI lineage: Bacteria > Pseudomonadati > Acidobacteriota > Terriglobia > Terriglobales > Acidobacteriaceae > Edaphobacter > Edaphobacter acidisoli. The sequence continues at coordinate 1,974 of NZ_BMJB01000004.1, forward strand.
GACCGGCACGGTCAGCTTCTACGACAATGGCAACCTGATCGGCACCTCACCCGTCGTTGGCAACACGGCCACCTTCACCTCAGGAGGTCTCACCAGCCCGCTGCCGATGGGCAACAACGTCATTTCCACGCTCTACAGCGGCGACCAGAACTTCTACGCACAGACGGCAGGGTCCACAGCCTCCAGCGGATCGGTGCTCGTCACACCACTCGACTTCAGCTTCGTGTCTACCAGTCCGACGACGCTCCACGGTATCTACGGCACATCTGGCACGTACACGTTCCACGTTGCCCCAATCGGTGGAAGCTATCCGGGAGATGTCGTGTTCACGGTGAATGGGACCAACGGGCCTATCCTCGCCAAGTACACCTTCTCGCAGGACAAGGTGGGAATGTATGCGGGGCAGGCGGACCTTACACTGACCGTCTCGACCCGCCTGCTGGCTCCGTCGGACCGTCATGCAAGTCTGGTCGGCCCAATCGGGTCGATTGCACTGGGACTGTTCCTGTTCCCGCTGGCATCCACCAAACGCTTCCGCCGTTCCAGCCGCAAGCTGGCACGGGTTATCAGCATGGCCGCGCTGGTGTTGCTGACGCTGGGCGGCATCACCTCGCTCTCCGGCTGCGGTAGCGGCTATCCGAGCGTGGATGATCCTATCGTGGTCATCGCGACCAGCAACGGCATCCAGCACACCATCACCATCAACTACCACATCGACAAGTCCCCGCAGGACACCGATGCCAAATAAGACCGAAGGAGCACATCGCTCCCTCGGTCGTGTTCCGCCCTCGCCCTCGGCCGAAGTCGAATGATATGGCAATATACGGGTAATTGCTTTGCATTTGAATAGACGAAGACCATACCATCGATTCACGTTATGGACCGTCTTCGTCTGCTCTCCCTCGTTGTCGTAGTCGCTGGATTCAGTTCCTTCGCATGGGCACAAGCCGCCGGGTCACACATGACCGCGCTGAAAGATGGCATCCAGGTGTCGTCGCGCGGGACCACCCTTCAGGTAACCGCTTTGCGCGACGACGTCATCCGCGTTCGCGCCAGTCACGATGGCCCGCTTCCAGAGGACGCATCCTGGGCCGTACTGTCCGCTGCGCGCGAAACCTCTATTCCCGTGACGCCGGAGCCAGATGGCTTCCAGACGAAGGCGCTCCTCGTTGCCGTGTCCCCCGATCTTCGCGTCACAGTGTCTGATCTTGCCGGCAACGTCATCCAGCAGGACGCCGCGCCCATCGCATGGCAGGGACATGCGTTCACAATAGCGAAGCAGGACCACATCGACTCGCACTTCTTCGGTCTCGGCGATAAGACAGGCCCGCTCGACCGCGCAGGCGAAGCCTTTACCTTGTGGAACACCGACGCGTTCGGCTGGCAGGAGTCCACCGACCCGCTCTACAAGGCGATACCGTGGTTCATCGAAGACCGCGATGGCCGCGCGTTCGGAATGTTGCTGGACAACACCTTCCGCACCTTCTTCGATTTCGGCCGCAAGGACCCGCACCGGTACACCGTCTCTGCAGCGGACGGCCCAGTGGACTACTACCTCGTCTACGGTCCCGACCCAAAGCACGTCGTTGAGACCTACGCCTGGCTCACCGGCCCCACGCCGCTGCCGCCGCTCTGGACGCTCGGCTTCCAGCAGTCACGCTACAGCTACTATCCCGAGTCGCGCGTCAGGGAGATCGCCCATCATCTCCGCGCCGACCACATTCCCGCCGACGCCATCTATCTCGACATCGACTATCAGGACCACTATCGTCCATTCACCGTGGATCGACAGCGCTTCCCGCACTTCGAGCAGATGATCTCTGACTTGACGAAGGAGCACTTCCACACTGTTCTTATCGTTGATCTCCACATCGCCAACTACCCTGGCCACAACTACTACCCGTATGATTCAGGCATCGCGGGCGACCACTTCGTCAAGAACCCCGACGGCACTGTATACACGGGTGCTGTCTGGCCGGGGCCTGCCGTCTTTCCTGACTTCACACAGCAGTCCACCCGTAAATGGTTTGGCACGCTCTATAAAAACTTTGTTGACGATGGCATCGCAGGCTTCTGGGACGACATGAACGAGCCGTCCATCTTCAACGTTGCAACCAAGACCATGCCCGATGACATCGTGCATCGGATTGACGAGCCTGGTTTTAAGCCCCGCACTGCGACGCACCTTGAGATTCACAATGTCTTCGGAATGGAAAACTCGCGCGCCACGCATGATGGCCTGCTTACCCTTCGTCCCAACGAACGCCCCTTTGTCCTCACGCGTGCCAGCTATGCTGGCGGCCAGCGTTATGCCGCAACTTGGACCGGTGACAACAGTTCCACCTGGAACCACCTGCGTCTGTGCATCCCCCAGATCGTCAATCTTGGGCTCAGTGGCTTTGGCATGACGGGCGCTGATGTAGGCGGATTTGCGGGAACTCCCCAGACGGACCTCCTTACAAAATGGATCGAGGTCGCCGCATTCCAGCCAATCGACCGAGATCATACTGCGGTTGGTACTGGAGACCAGGAGCCTTGGGTTGGAGGGCCTGCAGCTGAAACCATCCGCCGCCGCTTCATCGAGGAGCGATACAGGCTGATGCCGTATCTGTATACGACTGCTGAAGAGATGTCCCGCACCGGCCTGCCTATTAACCGCCCACTCTTTCTGGAGTTTCCCCATGCAACGGAAGACGGCCACCCGCTTGATCTTGATGCACCAAGCGAGTTCCTTGTCGGTTCCGATCTGCTCGTCGCACCACCTCCATACTTCGATGAGTTGGATAAATATGTCTTGGCACTGCCATCAGGCCCTTGGTACGACTACTGGACTGGGCAGCCAGTAGACAGCAGTAAACACATCCTCATTCAACCCGAGCTGGCAAAGCTGCCTGTCTATATCCGCGGGGGTTCGATCATCCCCATCGCACCGCTCACACAGAGCACCGATGAGAGGCCTGTAGGCCCACTGACTCTACGCGTCTATCCCGGACCAAGCTGCCATGGCGACATCTATCAGGATGATGGCCATACTTTCAACTACCTTAAAGGTGAATTCTTCCGTCAGCACTTTACCTGTGAACGGAGCGGCACAGGGCAAATCAAGGTCCATCTCGACGCACCTGAAGGTACATTCAAGCCGTGGTGGAGTGAGATCAGGATCGAAGCCTATGGTCTTCCGAAGTTGATCAGCAAGACGATTCTTGCGTCAGCGGGTGCTGCTGATATCACACTGAACTAGCCGCACGAAAGAGACCGGCGGATATCTTCAATCCGCCGGACACTTATTTGGAACGTCAGCCTCAAGACTCTTAGAGGAACTTGCTGAGCAGCCCTTGGGCCATGCCTGCCATCGAGCCCTGCGGTGCTGCCTGTCCATTTGGGGCAAAGTGCTGAATGGCCATCGGCAAAATGGTCGACAGAGCGGACTGCACGGTTTCGGGCGAGACACCTGCCTTTGCAGCAGCCGCTTCGATCAGTCCCGTACCTGCGAGTCCCTGCGAGATTTGGTCCGGCGTCGCCGTCGTATTTTGACCATTGGCCCAGTCACTGACGTGCTGTGACATGCCGCTGCTGTTGAAGGCATCGATGACGCCCTGTATCCCTTGTGGATGTTGAGTGAGTGCTTCGATAAAGCCGCCAGCAACTTTTGCCTGGTCAGTGCCGGCTGCATCACCTGCCTGGCCCGCCAACGATTTAAGTGAATCGAGAAGTCCCATGTTTGTTTACCTCGTTCCCGCTGAGATGTTGTATCGTGCGAGCGTGCTGCACGGCGAAGACGATTTTTATCAGCTTTTACCAACATCCTGCAACATTGAGCAGCGACTGAAGAAGACGATAGACTTAATGCCTATGAGCGATTTATCCAAGACAGCTATCTCCACCAAACAGGCTCCGGTAGCCATTGGCCCCTACTCGCAAGCGGTCCGTTCCGGCGACTTCGTCTTTGCTTCCGGCCAGGTTGCACTCGATCCAGTGGGCGGGCAGTTAGTTCCCGGCAGTGTTGTTGAGCAGACCACTCGTGCGCTGGAGAACATCAGGGAAGTACTCCTTGAGGCAGGTCTGAACTTGTCAAACGTAGTGAAGACGACTGTCTTTCTTAAGAATATGAGCGACTTTGCCGCGATGAACGAGGTCTACGCCCGATATCTGGCGCCTGAAGGAGTCGTTCCACCTGCGCGTTCGACGGTGGCTGTTGCAGGCCTGCCGAAGGATGCTTTGGTCGAGATTGAAGTTATAGCTCGCGGATAACGGTCACGCATCTCACATAAAGGAGGCGTCCGATGGCGGAACAGGAAGCCAAAATCGAAAAGATTCACAAAACAGAAGCCGAATGGCGTGAACTCCTTACGCCAGGGCAATTCCATGTCATGCGCGAGAAGGGAACGGATCGCCCTTTTACTGGACCGCTGCTCGACAACCACGAGGAGGGTGTCTATCAGTGCGCCGCATGCAACGCTCCTCTATTTACCTCGGATAAAAAATTTGAGTCTGGCAGCGGATGGCCGAGCTTCTGGCTTCCGGTCTCAGCCGAAGCCATTGAGGCGCACGAGGACAACTCCCACGGTATGCATCGGATTGAGGTCACCTGCGCCCGCTGTGGAGCCCATCTGGGCCATCTCTTTCCTGATGGCCCGCGACCTACGGGAATGCGCTACTGCATCAATAGTACTTCTCTTGACTTCAGCAAAAAATAGCCACAGCACGAAAAGCCCCAGATCGCCGAGGCGACTGGGGCTTTCTTTGTAGCTATGAGCCTGATGCTTAGCCCTTAACGATTTTGCCGGACTTGATGCAGCTCGCACAGACGCGAATCCGCTTGCTGCCACCCTCAGCTTTGGCCTTCACCGACTGAAGGTTTACGTTCCAGCGACGCCGCGTCGTATTGTGGGCGTGGGAGATGTTGTTTCCAAACTGCGGGCCTTTGCCGCAGAGTTCGCATTTCTGTGCCATGACAATTGCTCCAATCTCAAATCGCAGAAACTTCCCCGTGGGCTATGCACAGTGAGAATGAAGAATCTCAACCGGAAAGCCGTGGAAGTGACGGGCCAGGAGGTAAAAAACGCTCCGAGCCGCTACCGGTTCTTATGGTAGCCTGCTGAACTTTTATCATACCATGCTGAGGGTAGTGGCTCAATTATCGTTGACAGCATCACGGCTGCCCGCGTAGGGTTTAGCGAACGTTACCGCTTACTAGATGAGCTTTGAGAGGCCTTTATGGGTATGAACCAAGAGACAGGGAAAATTCTGGGAGATAGCCACTTCTGGGTGCCGTTCGTGGTGCTGTTGGTCGGGATAGCTCTATTGGTTGCTTTGAGTTAGGAACGATGGAGTCAGGGATGGCAAGTGTAGTAAAAAAGGTTGAACAAAAGGGAATGTCGCTTCATGTCCTTGGTGTCATCTGCGGATTGACTGCAGGGGTATGGCTGGGGGCTGCAGAGGCTCCAACCAAACTGGTGACAGCAGGCTACTCACCGTTTGCCATTTCGCTCTGTATGGTGGCAGGCGTTTTCACTGCAAGATGGACATTTCCGACGCTGCTCAAAGGTACAGGTTATGTTTTCACTGACCTCTTCGAACGTAAGCACCTGATTGTCTGGGCGCTGCTGGCAGGAGCGTTGTGGGCAGTGGCCAATACCTTGACCGTCTTCGCTATCCGCGACGTCGGCCTGGCCGTCGCGTTTCCGCTCTGGAACATGAACTCTCTCATCGGATTGATCTGGGGGCGCGTTCTCTTCTGTGAACTGAAAGGCGCCAGTGCGAAGAACATCAGCAAGGTCGTCCTGGGCGCGATTGCCATTGTGCTGGCTGCAGTGATGCTTGGCTTCAGTACCCTCCACGGCGGGTCGGCTGCCGCGGGCCACAATGCACTCAGCGGTATCATCGCTGCTATCGGTGCAAGTCTGATGTGGGGCACAATGTACGTTCCCTATCGCAAGGCATATCTGAGCGGAATGAATCCGCTCTCGTTCGTGACGGCATTTACCGTGGGAGAACTAGGCACAGTGCTTGCACTAACCCTTGCGCTCGACGGCGGCTGGCACTCATCCGCGTTTCAACTGTTGCATGTTCGCGGAGCAGTCTTCTGGCTTTTCCTCGGAGGCTTTGTCTGGGTCATCGGCGACCTCTTCCAGCAGTTTGCGACGAAGTATCTGGGTATTGGTCGCGGCATCCCGCTCTCCAACACCAACCAACTTTGGGGGCTCGCCTGGGGAGCGCTGGTCTTCGGCGAACTGGCTTCGGCAGACCGCGCACACAAGTTGCTGGTCGTGGCCGGTTCGCTTGTGATGATTCTCGGTGCGCTGGCAATCAGCACAGCGGTAGCCTCCGCACGCGAGGAATCTTCGACCAACGAGGCTGTGCTGCGGGAGTGCAACCGCTACGGGCTTGACTACAACCAGACCATCGCCTCAATGGGAGGTGACGAATTCAGCGATCGCAGCCAGCACAAACGCTGGTGGGATTATCTCATCCTCGCGTCCGCGACCGCGGTTTTCCTGTGGTTGGGCGTACGGGCAGTTGTGCCTCCGCTTCAGATGAATACGGGTTGGGTTGCAGTGCTTGGTTGTGTATTGCTGATTAGCTTGACTGTCGGCACATGGAGCTTATGGCGAAGAACGAGATTTTCCTAAGAGTCTAGGCCTGTTTCCATCCATAATTGTCTTAGGACTACCGCTTGCGGGCTGAGTAGGCGGTAGGTAGGCGCAACAACGGGAGCAGGTATGGCTGTCAGGCTGAAAGACATTGCGCGGGATCTTGGTGTGTCCGTCGTCACCGTATCGAAAGTGTTGCGCGGCAACGCGGACATCGGCGAAGAGACGCGCCGCCGCGTACTGAAGCGGATGAAGGAGTTGAACTATCAGCCGAATATGATGGCGCGTGGGTTGGCCAGCGGACGCACCTATACCGTCGGCCTCGTCGTACCGGACCTCGTGCATCCGTTCTTCGCTGAGTTCGCCAAATCACTGAGTGGCGTGCTCCGCCCCGCAAACCGCGCTCTCATTTTGGCCTCATCTGAAGAAGACCCCGAAATCGAGCGTCAGGAGATTCGCACTCTGCTGCGTCGTGGTGTCGATGTGTTGATGATTGCCTCGTGCCAACCCAGCCTCCGCAACTTCTACGAACTGGGCGATGAGCGTACGCCATACCTGCTCTTCGATAGAAACTTTCCTCACCTGGCTGCGCACTTTATCGGTTCCGATGATGTGCAGGTCGGCGAGATGGCGACGAATCATCTGATTGACATTGGCCGCAAGCGCATCGCGCATATTGCAGGAACGAACTCAAGCCCATCCTTTGACCGTCTGCGCGGCTACCGCAATGCACTTGAGAAACGCGGCCTGGCGATGCCAGAGAACTACGTTGTCGTGCGCGAGCGCGTCGAGGAAAAGGGCGACCAAGCAGGCTTTCAGGCGATGCAGGAGCTGCTCGCGCTCAACCCACGGCCAGACGCGGTCTTCTGCTACAACGATCTGACTGCTGTCGGAGCAATGGACGCAACGCTCAAGGCCGGTCTTCGCATCCCGGAAGATATCGCCTTCATCGGCTGCGGCAACTTCCGCTATGCAGACTATCTTCGCATCCCGCTCAGCTCCATCGACCATGACACAACAGAGCTAGGCAAACTGGCCGGTGAGTTCGCGCTGGACCTCTCGGCCAAACCCGAGCAGTCCCCGCGCAGCATGCTGGTGAAATCAAAGCTTGTTGTCCGCGAGTCCTCTGCAAGCAAAACGTCGTAGCGAGTAGCTTTCATCCGTACCGGTTCACATCCAGTCTGCAACGTTGCTCTGGGACAGGAGCTTTTTGCTTTTGAGTAACCGCAGAAAATTTCCTTGCCAAGTTGTAAATAGAGGATTATAGTCCTAATAAAGTTAGCGGTAACGTGTCAGTGCAATAACTGACAGGGAGACAACATGGCGACGTCGTCGGCAGTCAATGAAAACCCAGCTCCACTCGGCAAGGACATGGAGGAATGGGATGAGTTTCTCGGTGGGCGTTATAAGGAAGGCAAATCCGAGACCGAGTTTCGCCAGTACGATGAGAAGGTAACGCCAGGTGTAGCGGAGTTCTACCGACAGAATCACAAGCACCAAACCTTCGATTATGTCATCACCAAAGAAAAAGAATACTTCGGACTGAAAAAAGGCGAGAAGAGTGTTTGGGAGGCGGCGGAGTTCCTGAATACGCTGGTTGATGACAGTGATCCTGACACGGATCTCACCCAGATAGAGCACCTGCTCCAGACTTCCGAAGCCATCCGCAGGGACGGACATCCGCGGTGGTTTGTGCTGACTGGCTTCATCCACGACCTCGGCAAGGTGCTCTGCTTATACGGTGAACCGCAGTGGGGTGTGGTGGGCGACACGTTTCCGGTGGGGTGTGCTTACTCGGACAAGATCGTCTTTCCGGAGTACTTCGAGGCGAATCCGGATTTGAACCACCCGGTCTACAGTACGAAGTACGGAATCTATGAGCCGAACTGTGGGCTCGACAGCGTACATATGAGTTTCGGGCATGACGGCTACATCTACGAGGTGATGAAGCCGTACCTGCCGGAGCCGGCGCTGGCGATGTTGCGGTACCACAGCTTCTACTCCTGGCACCGTCACGGGGCGTACCGGCACCTGATGAACGGGCATGATGAGGAGATGCTGGAGTGGGTGAATAAGTTCAACCCGTACGACCTTTACTCGAAGGGGCACACGAAGCCGAATCTGGCGGAGTTGAAGCCTTACTACGACGATCTCTTTGCGGAGTTCCTTCCGGCGAAGGTTGCGTGGTAGGGACCCCCTCCCCCGTGTTTTTGGGTAAAGTCTTCATTCGGATTGAGTTATGGTCGGACTTCCGGGCTGGATTTAGCATAAAGTGCTGATTTTCCTGGGTCGGTGTTTGGTAAAGTCTTGATTTTGCATGAGAAAAGCCCCGCGAATATGCTCGCGGGGCCTTTTCTTTTTCTGATGCTGATTTAAGTCTAGCAAGCCATGGAAAACTAAACCGCCAAGTTCTCCGGAAAAATATCCTGAACAGGATGAATGGGTTACGCGGTTTTGCGTTGGTTTGGGGACTTGACAGGATTTTGCTCTGGGGATGCGGATTACTTAATCGATAACTTTTGAAGGGTGAGGCCTCTGTGCTCGAGCGCCGGGCAGAAGGGGTTGAGTTTTCGAAGGAAATCTCTGTTTTGACAGCCTGCAGAGGGGATGAAAGGGGCTTGCGCGCCTCGTGGCCTGGTGATTTATAGTTTACGATAAATATTCGATAAATTAGATGTAATCTACTGTAAATAAATAATTTATTTGTAAATTAACAGAGAACTACGTTACCGATTCCGTAGGTTGATTTTTCTTGACAGAGCAATTGCCCGATGGGTAGTGTTGCTCCATCTACAGAGTTGATGTTGTCGACTGAACCGTCCTGCCAGGGCGGAATTGGTTGCGACTTTGAACAAGTTTATAACGTTGATTTTTTTGTCCGAGGAGCTGTGATGGTGACTGAGATGAAAACAAACGCCGCCGTTGGTGTGCGGGCGGTGAGCCGTTTCCGCGTGAGATGGCAATGGATGGCCCTGGCGCTTGCCGTGGTGATGATGATGGTGGCGCCGGCTTATGCGCAGTTCGAGTCGTCTTCGGTGCTGGGATATGTAAGGGACGCCTCGGGTGCGGCGATTCCGAATGCGACGGTAACGCTGACAAACACGGCGACCGGGATTGTGCAGAAGGCGACGTCGGATGGAGACGGGCGGTATGAGTTTTCGAGCGTGCCGATTGGCAGCTATACGGTCTCGACTGAGGCGGGTGGGTTTCAGAGGACGGAGACGGCGGCGTTCAAGCTGACGACGGACTCGCGGCAGCGCGTGGATGTGGCAATGAAGCCGGGGTCGGTGAGCGAGACGGTGACGGTGTCATCGGCGCCGACGGTGCTGGAGACGGAGACGAGTTCGCGCGGTCAGGTGGTTGGGACGCGGCAGATTGAAGATCTCCCGCTGAATGGGCGGTCGTATGCGGACCTGGCGCTGCTGGCTCCCGGTGTGCGGAAGTCGTTTTTGGAGAACCAATCGACGACGAGCCGCGAGGCCTCGTTCAATGTGAATGGACAGCGGAGCGCGTTCAATAACTTCCTGCTGGATGGATTGGACAACAACTCGTACGGCACGTCGAACCAGGGTTTTGCGAATGAGAATATTCCTCCTTCGCCGGATGCGGTTTCGGAGTTCCGGCTGGAGACGGACAACTACAGCGCTGAGTATGGACGGGCTTCGGGCGCGGTGATCAATGCGTCGATCCGGCGCGGCACGAATGAGTTTCATGGACGCGCCTGGGACTACATTCGCAACACAGATTTGAATGCGGTGGGGCCGTTTGCGCCGACGGGTGGAGTGAAGCCGACGTTTATCCGGAACCAGTTTGGCGGGACGTTTGGCGGGCCGATCTGGAAAGACCATACGTTCTTCTTTGCGGACTATGAGGGCGTGCGGCAGATTGCGAAGAGCTTTCAGACGGCGACACTGCCGACAGCAGAGCAGCGGACGGGCACGTTCCTGCTGCATCGCGTGGATGGCTCGACCGCGCCGATTCCGCTGCAGAACCCGATTACAGGGCAGGTGTATGCGAATGGCGTGATTCCGGCTGGTGCTCAGACGTCGTTTGCGAAGGCAGTGCTTGCGGCGCTGCCGGGGACGAATACGAGCGCGGCGGCAGGCACGCCAAACTCGTTTGCGAACAACTATGCGGCGTTTCCGCGTGGCACGATCAATGACGACAAGGGCGACCTGCGGCTGGACCATACATTCAATGCGAAGTGGAGCCTGTTCACGGTCTACAGCGAGCACCAGACGACGATCTTCGATCCTCCTCCGTTTGGCGGGCCGGCGGGCGGCAATGGCAATGCGAACGTACATATCTTCAACCGGCAGATTGCGGGCGGTGTGACGTACATCATTACGCCGAACTCGCTCGTGGATTTTCGCATTGGGATTGGCAAGAACCAGGGCGGCAAGTCGCCGTATAACGCGGGCGTGCCGAGTTTGCTGACTTCGAATGGAATTACGAATGGGATTCCGACGGCTTCGCTGATTGTGCGGTCTCTGAATGCGCAGTCGGTGACGGGCTTCTCGCAGTTTGGCACACAGCCTGCGAGCCCGCAGTTCCAGAACCCGGATGTGGTGAACCCGAAGGTGAACTACACGCTGGTGCATGGACGGAACTCGATGAAGTTCGGCTATGAATTCCAGGCCATCAATACGGCGATCAACGACTACAACCCGAGCTATGGGCAGGACAACTACGGCGGGAAGTATTCGGCGATGACGGGTTCGCCGACGGATACAGGTGCGGGGAACAATGCTTCGGCGCAGATTGCGCAGGCGCAGAACCTGGCGGACTTTTTGTTCGGCAACCGGAACTCGTATTCGCTGACGAACTTCTTTATTGCGAGCGTGCGGCAGCGGATGAACTTCATGTACTTCCAGGACGACATCAAGGTGATGCCGAACCTGACGGTGAATGCAGGCTTGCGCTATGAGCTGGCGACGCCGCAGTATGAGGCGAATAACAAGCTGGCGAACTTCAATCCCGCGACGAAGACGCTAATTCAGGCGTCGAATGGGTCGATTTACAACCGCGCGCTGGTGAATATGCCGCTCAAGAATGTGGCGCCGCGGCTGGGCTTTGCTTACAGCGCGGACCAGAACACGGTGTTTCGCGGGGGATACGGCATCACGTATACGGAGTTCAATCGCGCGGGAGGCGAGAACAACCTGACGTACAACGGGCCGAACGTGGTGAATGCGACGATCAACAATCCGGCGCCTACGACCACGGATCTTTGCGTGAACGATACGCAGAACCAGGCGCAGTGCTTCAGGCAGACGCAGCAGGGTTACTCGGTGAATCTGACGGCTTCGTCGGCGTTCAACCCGGCGCTGGTGGAGTCGCGATATATTCCTGCGAACTCGCCGACGGGATATATCCAGAACTACTTCGTGGGTGTGCAGCATCAGTTGCCGGGCGGTGTGGCGATGGATATTGCCTACGTGGGGAACAAGGGAACGCACCTGCAGATTCTGGCGGATTACAACCAGGCGGCGATCTGCACGCAGGCGCTGGCTTCGCAGTGCCCGGGTGGAACGCTGGCGGCGCGGCGGCCGATTCCGACGTTTGCGACGATTGAGATTGCGGAGAGCGCAGGGACCTCGAACTTCAACTCGCTGCAGATGAAGCTGGAGAAGCGCTATGGGAATGGGCTTTATCTGCTGAACTCGTTTACGTGGGGGCGGGCGTTTGATTTGTCTTCGGGCCACCTGGAGACGAGCAACGGCGATAACTCGCGTGTGAATTTTTACAATCCGTCGAGCGATTATGGGCGGTCGGGCTATGACCAGCCGCTGAATAATACGACTTCGATCATCTACGACCTGCCGTACGGGGCGGGACGCAGATGGGGTGGCGGCGCACCGCTGGCCGTGCGGGAGTTGCTGGGTGGATGGCAGGTGACGGTGATCAACAACATGAACAGTGGATTGCCGATGAACCTGAACTACACGCTGCCGACTTCGGCGGGAACGGTGGTGACGGACATCTACACGTTCCGGCCGAGTGTGTCGGGGAACCCGAAGTCGCCTGCTTCGGCGCGGGTGAAGACGGCGAGCGCGTTGAATGGGTATCTGAACAAGGCGAATGTGTTTGTGCCGACGACGGGTAGCCCGTTTGGCAATGCGCAGAGAAACATGGTCGTGGGATATGCATTCTTCCAGACAGATTTGGGACTGCATAAGGCGTTTCCGCTGTGGAAGGAAGGCACGAGCTTCGACTTCCGCGCGGAGGCGTTCAATGTCTTGAACAAGGTGAATTATCAGGATCCAGACCCGAACATCAGTGACTCGGGGTTTGGTGCGATTACGTCGGCGTTTCCGGCACGGCAGTTGCAAGTGGCGGCTAAGATTATTTTCTGACCACGGAGATATTCTGAAGGACGTGCGAGCTCAACCACACGGCGTCATGCGAGGTTTTGCGTGGCGCCGTGTGCAACGTTAACGGGCATGTGTGGCGCGGGGTTGTGAGGCCGCGTGCGCAGTGCCGCAGATGCAGTTTGGGGAAGCTATGACTCTTCGTGATGTAGTGTGTGTTTCCGTGGGCGCGGCACTTGTGGGTGCGGGCGCTGTGGCGATGGCTCAGCAGACGAGTTCGGCGGCGCAGGACAAGGTGGTGCGGCTGAACCAGATTCAGGTGATTGGCTCGCACAACAGCTATCACGCGGGGTTTGCGCCGAGTGAACGGAAGTGGCTGGAGGTGCATGCTCCGAAGGCGTTGCATGGCCTGGACTATCACCATGCTCCGCTGGGGGACCAGCTTTCGGGTGGAGTGAGGCAGATTGAGCTGGATATTTTTGCGGATCCGGATGGCGGAAGATACTCGCATCTCTATCTGGACGATGCGGTGAAGAAGGCGGGATTGGCGCCGGACCCGAGCTTTGACCCGAACCATGAGATGGGGATGCCGGGGTTCAAGGTGTTTCATATGCAAGGGTTTGATCAGCGGAGTAACTGCCTGCGGTTTGTGGTGTGTTTGACGGAGGTGAGGGAGTGGTCGAAGGCGCATCCGGAGCACCTGCCGATTTTTATTCTGGTCGAGACGAAGGAAGGCGATGTGAAGGAGATACCAGACGCGCCGAAGGCGATTCAGTTTACGCCGGCGCTGCTCGATGCGATGGATAAGGAGATTCTGTCGGTGTTTCCGAAGGACGAGATCGTTACGCCGGACGATGTGCGCGGGAAGTACGCGACGCTGGTGGAGGCGGTGCGCGCGGGCAACTGGCCTACGCTGGCAGACGCGCGGGGCAAGGTCGTCTTCCTGATGGACCAGCGGAATGAGGAGGACCGGTATACGCAGGGGCATCCTTCGCTGCGTGGGCGGATTTTGTTCACCAATGCTGTGCCGGGCGCGCCGGATGCGGCGTTCACGGAGCAGAATGAGGGGTCACCTGCGGAGATCAATTCACTGGTGAAGCAGGGATATCTGGTGAGGACGCGATCGGATGAAGGGACGGAAGAGGCGCGCACGAACGATACGCGGCGGCGCGATGAGGTGTTGGCCAGCGGAGCACAGATTGTGAGTACGGATTATCCAATGTCGGAGCCTTCGCAGTGGACGACGTTTGTGGTGGGGCTTCCGGGGGGACTTGTGGCGCGATGCAATCCGGTGACAAAGCCTGCTGGGTGTGTGGATGGGTTGCTGGGGCAGGTTCCGGTGAAGTAATTGTCACTGGCTCTCTTCATGCGGAGACGAGTAGTGCGGTGGGCATTGCTCGTCTCCGCCATTGCTGATTGTTAGAAGCGGCGGATGAGCGGCTTGGGTGGCGTGGCCTTGCGGTCGCTGAGGAGCCAGTCGAGGTAGGTGGTGATGTCGGTGTCCTGGGCTTCGCCTTCGATGCGGCCGATAGGAGTGCCGTCGCGGTCGAGGATGATGGTGGCGGGTACGATGTTGCCGAGATGCAGGCGTCCGAGAGTGTCGATGTCGGCGCCGAGCCATGCGTCGATAGTGAGGTGGTTGGTGGAGAGATAAGGCGCGACTTTGCTCTGATCTTTTGGCTCGTCTACAGAGATTGCGATGAAGCGCACGTCTTTAGCGGCATAGCGATGGGCGAGGTCTGCGAGGCGAGGAAGCTCGTTGCGGCAGGGCCCGCACCAGGTTGCCCAGAAGTTGATGACAGTGATGGAACCCCGCAGGCTGGAGAGGCGCTGCGGGTGTCCGTTGAGGTCTTTGAAGGCGAGGTCGGGGAGCGGCTTTGCTGCTACGGTTTGAACGCAGGCGAGCAGCAGGGCGCTGGATATCAGGAGATTGCGGAATGGGCGCATGTTGGGCGGCTTTCTTTGGGCGGCCAGCACTCATGAATCTAAGGAAAGTCTGATTAAGTCTGCAAGCATCCCTCAGCGGCTGAAACCGCGATGAAGCTGAGAGGTTACGGCGCGACTGAAGTCGCGCCCCTTCAAAACGAAGACTCAATCAGAGGGTTCCCTAAAAGCGATGTGTGAGGCTGGCGAGCCAGACGTATTGGGCGAATGCGGCGTCGCCGTGAGAGTTGTATACGCTGTCGGGATAGCTGACGGTGCGATCGCGACGGACGGCCTTATAGACACCGGCGGAGAGGATGTTTTGGTTGCGGGCGTACTGGAGACCGGGGCCTGCGGTGACGGCGTAACCAGGACGGCGGAAGCCGTCATTGCTGACGGGAAGGACGTTGTAGGCAGGGACACCTTCCCAGCGTGGGCCCACAGTTGCGGAGAGTCCCTGCACGTGTGGGATGGGGAACTCAACGCCTGCTTCGAGAAGGTACTGGTCAGCGATGGCATCGTAGTTGTTGAGCGGCTGCGTGGTGCTGAGTGTTGCGCTGCGCTGCACTCCGTTGGTGCCGCCGTTCATGGCGATGTAGCTGCCGTCGGTGTAGAAGGTGAGATTCTGTCCGACGCGCGAGTAGGCTGACCACTCAAGAACGCCACCCCAGCCGCCGGTACCGGGCTGGATGGAGTAGTCGACTGGCGTTACGACTTCGACGGCGGGGCCAACGCCTGTGGTGTTGGTGTTGACGTTGTTCTTGAGGTCATCGTTGCCCGAGGGGAGATAGAGGCCGAGTCCGATGGATGCGTTCCAGCGCGAGGCGTGTGCGGGATCGAGGATCCAGGAATTGGCGGAGATAATGGTGTCGCCGAAGCCGGATGACTGGTATTTGATGGGAGAGTTTTGCGTTTTACGCGAAGCCCAGAGCCAAGGGGCGTCGATGGCGAGGCTGATGCGCGGAGTGAGTTGGTAGGTGAGGTTGACGGTCACGAGGTTGATGCGGTTCTCGACCTCGGTACCGGCCTGGGCGCGGTACTCCTGATAGACGTCGCCGACGTAGTGCTGGTAGGAGAACTGGTGACGCTCGCCGATGGTGACCTGAAAGTGGCCGGGCTGAAGGATGCCGCCCTGGCTGGTGGGAAGTCCTGTCTGCTCGGGCGAACGGGCAAGGATGCAGCCTTGTGCGTGCGCGCGGTTAGGGAGTGCGGAAAGCAGTGCGATGAGTGCAAGAAGCAAAAACGGTCTCCGAATCGATGCAGCCATGTAGTTTCCTCGATGAGTTGGTGTCAAGTTTGCACACGACGGCGCAGGCGCAGCAGACGGCTGCGTCTCGCGCTGATATGTGTGCATGGTGAGGAGAGATTAGCAAGGCTCGATGCGGAATGAATCCACCAGTAGGTTGAATTTCTGGTGCATCGGAGGATGGTTATTTCAGCAGTAAATTGAGAGATGTTTTTGGGGGAGACAAATATTTTGTGCAAAGCAGAAGGGCCGCCCGATGATGGGCGGCCCTTCTGGGGTTGCTGGCGTTGAGTTTTAGAAGGAGATGCGAGCGGAGGCTTGCAGTGAGCGTCCACCGCCGATTCCGTTGACGTTGCCCTGGCCGCTACCGACTGTGCTGGTGACCTGGCCGAAGCTGGTGGCGGAGCAGCAGTTGTTGCTGGTTGGGTTGGCGAACTGCGGTGTGTTGCTGAGTTGAGTGGCCTGGATGCCCGTCGTCAGAGAGGATTCACGGAAGATCCTGAAGCTCTTGAAGAGGGAGAAGTTGTCCTGGATGTAGCCGGGGCCGCGGAATTCGTTTCTGCCCGTATTGCCTACGCCGGGGTTGGAGCAGGGACTCTGGTTGGTGCAGCCAGACGGAGTAGTGAATGCGGCAGGGTTGAACCAGGTGGTCTTGGAACCGACGCCGTGGCTTACGCTATATGCACCGATCAGTTGCCCTGTCTGTGTGGTGCCGGGTGTGTTGAGGTTTGCACCGTTGGTAGCGACGGTAAATGGCGTACCGGTGACGGCGGAGATGACACCGGAGAGCTTCCAGCCGCCGAGGACGGCTGCTCCAATGCCTGAGCTGAGGTGGCTGTGACCTATACCCCAAGGCAGTTCGTAGGTAAAGCTCTGCTCGAAGTTGAGGGTGCGGTCAAAGTCGTTGGGTCCGTAGCTTCTCTTGAAGTTGGCGAAGAAGAGCAGGCTGCCGTTGTCGTCGCCGCCTGTGGCATAGCCCATGCCTTTGGCCCAAGTGAAGCCGCTGGTGAAAGAGAGCCCCTTGTAGGTTCTGTGGACGAGCTGCACCTGCAGGGACTGGTAGTTCGACGAGAAGCCCATGAAGTATTCATTGGTTGCCGCAGTGCGGAAGGGGCCGCCTGACGGGCATCCGACGCAGTGGTATTCGGGTTCAGATGCACTGCCACCGCCGTAGGTGCTGGGGTTGTTGATGTTCTGGCTGACAGACGCGTGTACGCCATGATTGGCGACGTAGGCAACCTGCAGGGACATGTTGTCTGGGAGCGCCTGCTGGACTGCGAGGTTCCAGGATTCAACATAGGGATTTCTATATGTCTTCGGAATCCAAGTGTAGACCTGGGATATTAGGGTCGGGGTATTGGTGGCGATGATGCCATTGGAAGGAATGGGAATAGGAACAGGAGCAGGGAAGCCGTTCTGGAAGGTGGCTGGTGTAACGCCGTCGGCGAGAACCGTTCCGGTGTAAGGAGAGGTTCCTACCAAGCCATAGGAGTTGTTGGCGCGGATTGGGTAGTTGTAAGCGTACGTGTTGTCGCCGAATGGCATGTAGCTGATGCCGAAACCGCCACGGAGGACAATCTGGTCTGTTGCTCTGTAGGCGAAGCCAGTACGAGGCGCGAAGTAGTGGTAGATGGTGGGCAGGCCGAGGTTGGAGGGGTTGCCGCCTATGCCCGCGAGGATGAGCTGGTTGTTGGCCGGATCGTAGTTGGAGAAGCCACCGGCTTTACGTGGTGTTGCCGGAGGATAAAACTCCCAGCGAGCGCCAAGGTCCAGGGTAAGTTTGGGGCTGACCAGCCATTTGTCGGTGCCGTATACGAAGATCCACCACTGGCGATAGGCCGGGAAGAAGGTGTTGAGGTCGCGACCAGTGGAACTGGGGATGTCGAAGAGGAAGCTGGCCATGTCGTTGGCGATGTTGGTTTTTCCGGCGGCGGCTGCGTCGGAGGTCTGGACGTCGGAGAAGTTGAAGACGCCGCGTGGGCTGAAGGTCTGGTCCTGAAGAAGATCGTCGCGGACGCGGCGAACGTCACCACCGAATTTGATGGTGTGGTTTTTGATGATCTTCGTCCAGTTGTTGACGGCGTCGATGTTGGATTCGGCGCGGATCCAGGGCAGTGAAGCGGAGTATCCGATGAGGGTTCCGGTGAAGCCGCCGTTGATGGTGATGCCTACCTGACCGGCAGTGAAGGGCTGGCCAGCGATGTTCACTCCGGGGATGCCGAGCGTCGTCGCATCGTTGTTGCCATAGTCGCTGGGCTGGGCGACGTTGCGGACGTGGCCGACGCCGAAGCGCACCTCGGTGAAGAGGGTGGGCGAGAAGACGTGATCGTAGTTTAGGCCTGTGCTGTAACCAGTGGTGACGCCTGTACCCTCAAAGGCGCCGCCGCCGGGACCTCCGAGGAACGAGCCAAAGGCCGGCGCCTGGAATACATTCACGCGCTGGAAGCTGTAGCGAGCGCTGAGATGGTTGCGCTCGTTCATGGCGAAATCCATTTTGACGTCGAAGCTCTTTGCGCCTTTGGTAAAGGGAAGCGTGTCGGTGTAGTTGTTCGCGGGATTGCTCAGTGGCGCGTTTGGATTCAGGGTTCCATGCGCGGGAGCAGCAGCGTCCACCTTTTGCAGAATGGCGAGCGAGACCGGATTGACCATGGAGAAGGGGATCTGGTTGTTCACAAATGGAGTACGGGGATGCGCCGCAGTGCCGTCTCCAGTTGTCGGATTGAAGACCTGGCCGGTCTGGTAGCCGTTTGCGTTGGGCGTGCCGGTGAGCGCGGCGCTGAGGTCGATGAAGCCGTTCGCGTTTGGAGTGTAATAGCGCGGGTCGGGGATCGTATAGGTTCCGCTGGTCAACTCATGGTCGGACGTAGTGAGATAGTCGCCAAAGAAGAAGAGCTTGTCCTTGAGGACTGGGCCGCCGATGCTGCCGCCGTAGTAGTTGTAGGAGAGATGGCCGAGGGGTCCGCCGAAGTAGGAGCGGGCGTTGACGGCGTTGTTTTGAATGTATTCGAAGGCCGAACCGTGGAAGGTGTTGGTTCCGGATTTGAGGGTGACGTTGGTGACGGCTCCGGTGGCGCGGCCGAGCTCGGCGTCGTAGTTGTTGGTGGAGACGTCGACGGATTGGATGGACTCGGCGGGCGGGATGATCATCTGGAGCAAGCCGGTGCGCTCGTCGTCGTCGATACCTTCAATCTGGTAGAGATTGCCGAGGCGGGCCTGGCCGTTGACTTCGGTCTGCAGGGAGCTTGCGGAATTGAAGAACTGGGAGTGCTGGTAGACCGCAGGCGCAGCGCCCGGGACGAGGTTGAGGATTGACTGGAAGTTGCGGTTGGTGCTCAGGGGCAGGTTTTCAAGCTGATGAGCTTCGATTTTGGTGCTGATGTCGCCGCGGTCGGTTTGGAGCAGTGGAGGCGCGGTGGTGACTTCGACGCTCTCGGAGACGCTGCCTGGGACGAGCGAGACGTCGACGCGAGTGGAGGTATTGACGAGCACTGAGATGTTCTGGTGCGTGTCCTTCTTGAAGCCCTTGGCTTGGACGGTGACGGAGTACGAGCCGGGCGGCAGGTTTGGGACGGTATAGTTGCCGCTTTCATTGGTGATGGCGGCGTAGGAGGTGCTGGTTGCCGTATGGGTGACGGTTATGCTGGCCCCGGCCACGGCTGCACCGGTTGCATCGGTGACGGTGCCGAGCAAGGTAGCGTTGACGGCTTGTCCAAAGGCAGAGGGAGCAAGACTTGGGAAGAGGGCGAGCGAGAAAAGAATGCAAAGGAGCCTGAGAGATTTGCGTAGCATCACGGAATTCCTCCAGAAAGCGGTTTCAGGTGTAGGTCTGTTTATAGTTTGAACAACGAACGAACGTTACTAGGGCGAGAAGCAATAAGTCAACAAAATTAAGCAAAGCTTAAGTAAATGGCGTGTTTTTCTGTGGGCGCTTTTAGAGTGTTCGGGACATCGCCGATGTGGAATGTGAACAAGCGGAGACGTGGCCAATCTGGTGCGAGGGATGTTCAAGAGGCGTGGTTGTGGTCTACACTGGCGCGGCAGAGGTTGAAGGGCTTGCCCGCGTGCTGAAGATGCTCTCTCATCGCCGATGGTTGTGTCTGGTGCTGCCGATTGCGCTGTTCGCGGTGCTGCTGGGGACGACGGCTGGGGTGGTGTTTCATCATCATGCTGGTGCGGCTGCGGACAACTGCCCTATCTGTCATCTGAGCCATCAGACGGTGGTGCCTGCGGTTGCGCATGTGGGGAATTGTCAGCTGGCGCAGACGGGCGCCGGGCCTGAGCCTCAGGCGGGCCACCTGGTGGATGATTCGGTTCCGCGTGATGTTCCTGCGCGTGGTCCTCCTGTATAGCAGTCGCATGTCCTCCGTGCTTTCGGGCACGGCAACGCAGTGTATCTCCCTGCTTGAATAGGCTGGCTGCTCATGTGGTTCGAACGTCTGTATCTTCCTGCTCTGCTGATTGCAGCGTGTTTGCCCGTGACTGCGGGTGCGCAGTCCGCACCGGCGTCTGCGCCGGCTCCCCAGGCGAATTCGCTGGCGCAGGCGCCTGGGGCTTCGCTGGTTACGGTGGACGACGCGATTAAGCTGGCGCTTCAGCATAACCATACGTTGCAGGCCGCGCGGACTGTGATTCAGCAGAACAAGGCTGAAGAGATTACGGCGAACCTGCGGCCCGATCCGGTGCTGATGGGTGACTCGCAGTTTCTGCCGGTGTTTAATCCTAGCCAGTTCACTTCGGACTATCTCGACCAGGTGGCGCAGTTTGATCTGGGTGTGAGCTATCTGTTTGAGCGCGGCAGAAAGCGGCAGCACCGCTTGCAGGCCGCGCGCGATGTGACGGCGGTAAGCGAGGCCCAGGTTGCAGATAATGAGCGGACGCTTACGTTCAGCGTGGCTTCGCAGTTCATTACGGTGGAGCTGGCCGAGTCGACGCTGGAGCTGGCGAATGAAGACCTGAAGAGCTTTGAGAACACGGTGGGGATCAGCGAGGCGCGGTACAAGGCCGGGGACATGAGCGAGGGCGACCTGCTGAAGATCAAGCTGCAACTGCTTCAGTTCCAGATGGATGTGTCGCAGGCGAAGCTGGGGCGGGCGCAGGGGCTGTCGGATCTGCGGCAGATGCTGGGGTATGAGTCGGTTGCGCCCGATTATGACATTGCCGGGGCGTTTCAGTATGTGCCGGTGAGCGGGACGGTTGAGGACTTTCAGGCGATGGCGCTGCAGGACCGTCCGGACCTGCGGGAGGCGCAGTTGGGTGTGACGGCTGCGAACAGTCAGCACGAGTTGCAGAAGGCTATCGGCAAGCGCGACGTGACGGGGCAGGTGAATTACACACACCTGACGGGGATCAACAATCTCTCACTCTTCGGGTCGATTGAGTTGCCGATCTTTGATCGCAACCAGGGCGAGATTGCGCGGTCGGGGATTGCGATTACGCAGGCGCAGGAGCAGATGAGGTTTACGAATGGGCAGGTGTTGACCGATGTGCGCGATGCGTATGAGGGGCTTCATGCGAACGATGAGATTGTGAAGCTGTATCGCTCGGGGTATCTGGACCAGGCGCAGGAGTCGCGCGATATCTCGGAGTACGCGTATAAGCGCGGGGCTGCGAGTTTGCTGGACTTTCTGGATGCGGAGCGGAGCTACAGGGCTACGCAGCTTGGCTACAGGCAGTCGCTGGCCGCGTACCTGACGTCGCTGGAGCAACTGAGGGAAGCAGTGGGAACCAGGAGCATTCCATGAGACAGAGAAGGATGTTGCTGCGCGGATTGCAGTATGGGGCGGCCCTTGGTCTAGTGTTCGCCCTTGTGGGCTGTAACTCTTCGGACCGCGAGAAGGCGAACCAGATGACTTCGTTTTCGACGCGGGCATCGAAGTCGGCGACGCCGGAGCTGTTCACGATTCCTGAAGACCAGATGTCGCATGTGCAGGTGGTGACGGTGGCGGCGACGTCGCTGACGCGCACGCTGCGGCTGACGGGTGCGGTGGCGTACAACGCGTTCAAGACGACGCCGGTGATTACGCAGGTGGGCGGGCCGGTGAGCAGGATTCTGGTTGTTCCGGGTGAGCATGTGAAGGCTGGACAGCCGATGCTGGATGTGAGCAGTCCGGACTACTCGCAGCTGCTGGATTCGTATTTGAAGGCGTCGGATTTGTACAGGCTGGCGGACAAGTTTTATGCGCGGGCGCAGGACCTGTATCAGCATCACGCGATTGCGGAGAGCGATCTGGAGCAGGCTGAATCGAACAGGACGCAGGCGCGGGCGGATTTGAACGCGGCTGAACAGGGGATGAAGATTCTAGGGATCAAGGACCCTGCGAATCTGGCGAAGTCTCCTTCGTCGGCGCAGATTCCAGTGCTGGCGCCGATTGGGGGCGAGGTGGTGGAGCGGCTGGTTTCGCCGGGACAGGTGGTGCAGGCGGGGCAGACGCAGGCGTTCACCATTTCGGATTTGAGCACGGTGTGGGTGCTGGCGAATGTGTATCAGTCGGACCTGGCGCATGTGCATCCGGGGGATGATGTCGTCGTGCAGACGGATGCTTATCCGCAGAGCTTTCACGGGAAGATTTCGTTTGTGTCGCCGGCGCTCGATCCAAATACGCGGACGTTGCAGGCGCGCATCGTTGTCGATAATCCCGGCGAGAAGCTGAAGAAGGACATGTACTGCACGGTTGCGGTGACGGCGGGCGCGATGGCGAACGCGATTACGGTGCCGGATGCGGCGGTGTTGCGCGACGACGATAACCAGCCGTTCGTGTATGTGGCCGTCGGCAACGACCAGTTTGGCAGACGCGATATCGAGATGGGACAGCGGCAGAATGGGGTGACCGAGGTCCTGAAGGGCGTTCAGGCGGGTGACAAGGTCGTGGGCGATGGCAGCCTGTTTCTTCAGTTTGCCAATGCGTTGCAGCACTGAGGAAGCAATTGGGGAGAGGCGGGCCGGATGATTCATCACATCGTTCAATTCGCACTGCGGCAGCGGTTGCTGATTCTGCTGATGGTGGTCTTCATTGTTGTTGGCGGGACGATCTCGTTTCACCATATGCCGGTGGATGCGTATCCCGATCTTGCGCCGACGATGGTGGAGATCATTACGCAGTGGCAGGGGCATGCTGCGGAAGAGGTCGAGCGGCTGGTGACGGTGCCGACTGAGGTGGAGATGAACGGCGTGCCGGGAATGTCGGTGATGCGTTCGATCTCGCTGTATGGATTGTCGGATGTGATTCTGACCTTCAATGAGGGCACGGACGATTACTTTGCGCGGGAGCAGGTGTTTCAGCGGCTGAGCGAGGTGACGTATCCGACGGGTGTGACGCCGTCGCTGGCTCCGCTGGCGAGTCCTTCGGGACTGGTGTATCGGTATGTGATTGACAGCCCGGACCGCACGCCGCAGGAGCTGAAGACTTACGAAGACTGGGTGATTGAGCGCGAGTACAAGCAGGTGCCGGGCGTGGCGGACGACTCGGGCTTTGGCGGCACGGTGATGCAGTATCAGGTGCTGCTCGATCCGGCGAAGCTTTATGCGTACCACTTGACGGTACCGACGATTTTGCAGCAGCTCTCGGTGAATAACTCGAATGCGGGCGGAGGGTTTTATCAGCAGGGTGGGCAGTTCTATTATGTGCGCGGGCTGGGGCTGATTCGCACGACCGAGGATATTGGCGATGTGGTTGTCGGCTCGCAGAATGGTGTACCGATTCGCATTCGCGATATTGGAGATGTGACGATAGGGAACGCGCCGCGGTTGGGCGAGTTCGGCTTCAACAAGCGGGATGATGCGGTTGAGGGCGTCATCATGATGCGGCGCGGCGAGCAGACGCAGAATGTGCTGAAGGGCGTTGAGGCGAAGACGCAGCAGTTGAATGAGCAGATTCTGCCGCCGGATATCAAGGTGCGTCCTTACTACGATCGCAGCGATCTGGTGCAGCTGACGATCGATACCGTCGAGCACAACCTGATGCTGGGCATGGCGCTGGTGCTGATTGTGCTGATGGCGTTTCTGGTGAGCGTGCGCGCGGCGGTGATCGTGGCGCTGACCATCCCGCTGTCGCTGCTGTTTGCGTTTATCTTTCTTCATGCGCGCGGGGTTGCGGCGAACCTGCTTTCGATTGGCGCGGTGGACTTTGGGATATTGATTGACGGCACGCTGGTGATGGTGGAGAACATCTTCCGCGTGCTGGGCGAACGGGAGGGACAGGATTACAAGCTGGATGATGTGATTCTGGAGGCCGCGCGTGATGTTGACCGCCCGGTGTTTTATTCGGTTGCGGTGATTATCGCGGGCTATCTGCCGATCTATGCGCTGACGGGGCCTTCGGGGCGGCTGTTCCGGCCGATGGCGGACACGGTGGCGATTGCGCTGATTGGCGCGCTGATTCTTACGCTGACGTTTGTGCCGGTGATGTGCTCGTACTGGTTCAGGCGCGGCGTGCATGAGCGGGTGAACAGGCCGTTCGAGTGGCTGAAGGAGAAGTACGCGGTTGAGCTCGACTGGTGCCTGGACCATCCGAAGACGACGATGGTGGTGGCGTCGGTGATCTTTCTGGCGACGCTGCTGCTGGTGCCGTTTATTGGCGGCGAGTTTATGCCGCATCTGGATGAAGGCGCGCTTTGGGTGCGGGCGACGATGCCGTACACGATCTCGTTCGATGAGGCGAGCAGGTTTTCGCCGAAGGTGCGCGACATTCTAATGAAGTATCCGATGGTGACGGATGTTGGATCGGAGCTTGGCAGGCCGGATGATGGCACGGACCCGACGGGGTTCTTCAATGATGAGTTTTATGTGGGGTTGAAGCCGTATAACGATGCTTCGTGGAAGCAGGGGCCGATTCATAACAAGCAGGAGCTGGTGGATGATCTTCAGAAGCAGCTTAAGGCGTTTCCGGGGGTGATCTTCAACTACACGCAGCCGGCTGAGGATGCGGTGGATGAGGCGTTGACGGGGCTGAAGAGCGCGCTCGCGGTGAAGATTTATGGGCCGGACCTGAACGTGTTGCAGAATACAGCGGTCCAGATTAAGCGACGGTTGCAGCAGGTGCCCGGGTTTACGGAGCTGACGGTGGTGCGCGAGCTTGGACAGCCGAGTTTGCAGATTGATGTGGACCGCGACAAGATTGCGCGCTATGGCATCAATGTCGCCGATGTGGAGGCGGTGGTGCAGGCAGCGGTGGGCGGGCAGGCGGCTACGCAGGTAATTCAGGGCGAGAAGCTGTTTGATCTGGTGGTGAGGATGAAGCCGGAGTTCCGCGAGAGCGCGCATGAGATTGGCAATCTGCTGGTGGGCACGCCTTCGGGGCAGCAGATACCGCTGAGCGAGCTGGCCAACATTCATGAGGCTGCGGGCGCTTCGTTTATCTATCGCGAGAATAATTCGCGGTATATCGGGGTGCAGTACAGCATCGAGGGGCGCGACCTGGAGCGGGCGGTTGCGGACGGGCAGAAGTCGATTGCGGATATTCAGAAGTCGCTGCCGCCGGGGTACCGGCTGGCCTGGGGTGGGGAGTACGGCGAGTTTCTGGAGGCGAAGCACCAGATGGAGTTCATCGGGCCAATGGCGGTGCTGATTATCTTCATGATTCTGTTTGCGCTGTACGGCAATATCAAATTCCCGGTGACGATTGCGCTGGGCGTGATTATGACGGAGCCGGTGGGGGCGCTGCTGGCGCTGAAGCTGACGGGGACGCCGTTTAGTGTGTCGTCGGCGCTGGGCTTGCTGGCGCTGATGGGGGTATCGGTGGAGACGGCGGTGATTCTGGTCTCCTATATCAATAAGCTGCGGCTGGAGAACAAGGACATTCGCACGGCTACGCGGGAGGCTTCGTTGCTGCGGCTGCGGCCGATTATGATGACGGCGCTGGTGGCCTGCCTGGGGCTGCTGCCGGCGGCGCTTTCGACCGGGATCGGGTCGGACACGCAGAGGCCGTTTGCGATTGTGGTAGTCGCGGGGCTGGTTTCGCGGCTGTTTCTGGGGTTCTTCGTCAACCCGGTGCTGTATGAGATGGTGGCGCGGGATGGGGACGTGCTGCAGGTCTGAATCGCGGTCCTAATTATGTGGCCAACCTTCAGTTGAAGTGGTGTCATGTAATTTTTTACAAAATCCTGACAACCTCTCTAGCCAAGCGTAGCGGAAGGGCGTAGAGTGTTCGCCACCGAATCAAGATAGTAACGATTCGATCTCTGGTTCCTTGCGGTGCTTGAAACGTTTGGGTTGGAGGCTGGACACCAAATCCTGTTTGGCGAAAGTTAAGAGCCAGTCGGCAAGGCATTTGCGTCGGCGTAAGCCAAAGCAGTGCTTGACTTGCGGCTTTCCAGCCTGATTGCTCCATCTGTTTGTGGAGCTGGCATCCGGAGTGGAGGATGTCCACCGCAGGTTCCGAAGGCTCTTCAAGAGGTGTCGTGCGATGAAGTCTCTTCTTCGGCTGCGGCCCGTTGTTGCTGGTTTTTCAGTGTGTCTGTGCGTGGGGTCTTTGGCTTGTGCGGCGGCGCGGGCAGACAAGCAGGTTGCCCATGCGGACGCTTTGCCTGCTCCGGTGGTGGAAGACACCATTAGTATTCCGGGGCCGTTGCGGTCGTTTTTGCGGATGGCCGGAATCAGCCAGAAGATCTCAAATGCAGACGTGATGCCGTTGCTGGCGCGCAACGTTTACTCGCATGGGTATGAGAACGGCAATCAGGAGACGGAGTTCCTGAAGCTACTGGACCGGTATCTGGACCAGGCGACAGAGTTACAGATACTGGCTGGCGCGCATAACACGATCAGCGTGAAGGGCTGCGATGATGCGGGCACGCTGGTGCAGATTCTTGGCTATCGGCTGCGACAGGGATGCGGCACGAGCAACTTCTCGCTGGAGACGGCGAACGCGGACCGCGCATTTTTGACGATCGATTCGGGATTTCCGCTGGAGCAGCTGGAAGAGGCGCTTCAGAAGAACGAGCCGTTTACGCTTGTGTACGCGCCGACGCGTGTGCCAATCATTCTGAAAGAGCGAGACTGGATCTCGCTGAGCACGACAAAGCAGCGGGGCTTCGGCGGCGGCAATCTGGTGGATGTGCTGTTGTACAACCCGCAGATTGCGCGGCTGTACTGGGCGCTCTCGAAGCAGGACCAGACGACGCAGGTTGCGCTGGAGCGCTCGCCTGGGCTGCACAGGCTGCTTCCGTATGCGGCGACGCTGGACTTTTATGGCAGCCAGATCAATATCCAGTCCGGTCGAGTCTCTGTTCCGGGCGGACGTGCGGCGGAGTCCGGGTGGCATGAGCTTGTGGGTGCGAGTCCGGGGTCTCCGGGCGAGTTTGTAATGCACCTGATGGAGCGCGACAAAGGGTGGCTGTCGGCATACTTCGATGTGCTCTCTCGACTAGATGGCGAGCAGCAGGCGCGGTTGACTCAGTCGCCGCGTTTGAAGAATCTCTATGAGGCCTTTCGTGAGCCGGAATCCGATCCTGATGCGTCGAAGGGTGCATTTCGCAAAGCCGCGGACCTGCTGGTGCTGGACACGCGGCTGGAGTGGGACGCGCAGGGGCAGCCGCTGGTTCCGGGCGGACTTGATGTATGGAAACAGATCTTTCAGCAAAAGTATGACGAGAAGGACGCTCGGGACTGGGGCAAGGCCGCGCATGCGTGGAAGCGTCCGGACCAACTGCTGGAGGGGTTGACGGCGATGTCGCGCGTCGTGACCGATGAGGGTCCGCTGCAGATTTACCTGATGATGAGCGAGATCGATGCGAGGCGCGGGCCGGGCAACTACATGAGTCCGGAGACGGTAACTCTGCTCGCGAAGAAGTACTCGGAGTACAGCAACTGGTACCTGGTGTTTTCGGATTATCCGACCTTGACGGATGCGTCGATTGCGAGCTTTTTGCATACGGCCGAGACGATCGACAAGATCTCGAACCAGAACCTGCGCGCGAATGTGATGGGCTCGTTTCAGGCAAATATTGGCTTGTGGGAGATACTTGCGCGGCAGGGCGAGATTCCAACAGACGCGTTGAATGAATCGTGGGCGAAGACGATTACACCGTTTGCGACGGCGACATCGTCGATCAAGCTGTTCGATGCGGCGCGCAACTCGCTGGATGCGCTGCTGGTGGCTGCTGGGAGCAGTACGAGTGATCCTCAGGAGCAGATTGTTGAATTGCTCGCTGGACCTCATCAGTCGAGCGCAGACGGCGACTGGGTGCAGCAGCAGATTGCTAATCGGATGCGCGCAGTGCTCGATGATCAGCGGCTGGTTTCGCTGGATACGCTGTTTGCGCTGAATGATGGGCTGGGCAAGATGGCGAAAGGTAGCGCGCGCGATAGCTCGCTGCTGGGGCTGGCTGGTGAACTGCGCGAGTTCGAGCTGCCGCGGCCGATCTTTACCGAGAACGAAAAGATTACCTGGGCGCCGGGGATTTATCGGAGCCACCACGCTGAGCTTCAGGTGCAGACTGACCTGACGAAGACGATTAAGACGGGATCGTCTGCGCAGTTGGAAGCTGCGCGTGGCCAGCTTGCGCCGTTTCTGCGCGACACGCTGGTGGGGCTGAACTATGCGTATTATGAGCCGCCGGGAGCGCAGATGCTGCATAACAATCCGCTGTTTGTGCGCTCGCATGACTTTACGGGGATCTCGGTGGTAGGTGTGGATGATCCGTGGCGCGCACCGATGCTGCTGGGTGTGGGGACGCCGGCAGGCGGTGGTGCGTATCTGATGGGTTCGCTGGCTGACCTGCCGTATGCGCTTGCGACGGCGGAGCAGGAGTTTATTGCGCCGGAGAATGTTCAGGCATTGATCTGGGAAGAGCTGGTGCCGCAGCTTCTGGTGAATGCGACGCTGCCGCGCTGGTGGCGAGTGACTCCGGACGAGCTGCATGCGGTCGATTTGTATCAGCGAGCAGGAGAGGAGCTGCTGACGGCTTCGGTGAAGGATGATGCGTTGCGGAATAAGGTCATCGGGATACTTTCGGACCGCATGTCCCCGCAGCGGATGGAAGAGACGGAAGAGGCGATGCGTAACGCGGATGCGATGACTGCGATGCTGCCCAGGCTGATGCCGTCGGACACCTTTTATCTGGCTGCTGAGTTTCGTCAGCGATACCCCGATGAGGCAGCTTCGTGGGGGCCAGAAGGGAAGCAGCTAGATGAGCTCTGCAAGAAAGATCCTGCTGATACCACGAGAGAACGTATATCGCGTGACTTTGGCGTGCCTCATCCGACGCTGGCTCAGACGGATGCTTTGCAGCTATTGCATATTAAGCAGCTTCCGTTCTTTGCTGGATACTCGAGCCGGCTGTTCGGCGAGTCGTGGGAGTCGAGCAATCTTTACTGGGCGCGACTGGCTGATGAGATGAACTATCAGCCAGTGATGTTGAATCGTCTGGTCCCGATGCTGACGCTGCACATGACGACGAAGATATTTGCTACCGATCTGGACGACTGGCCAGCGATGTTGCGCGCTATGCACGAGGCTGGCGCCGACCTGCGCGATGGCAAGATTACGCTGCGGCCAACGGCCGAACAGCACAACGCTTTGTTAGAGGAGACGACTAAAAATGCGAACGCGCAATAGAGTGACCAGGCAGTACGTTCTGTTCTCCGCGCTCTTCGCGGTTGCCTTCTTTGGCGGCGTGGGGACGGTAGCGCAGGACGATTCGTCGAGCATTCACGTGAATGTCGTGCTGGTGCAGTTGAACGTCGCGGTGACGGACCACAAGGGAAACTATATCAGCGGGCTGCGTCCCGAGGACTTTGCTATTTACGAAGACAAAATTCCGGAGAAGACGGCGACGTTTGAGGAGGGTAATGAACCTACGCGCAGGCTGATCAATCTCGGGTCTTCGTCGAGTGGCCCTGCAGCGGAAGACCCTGCCAGTGCGACTGCCACGATGAGCAAGATGGGTGGCGGCCCTCCGGTTGTTTCGGCGCAGCCATGGATGGAGGGCGCCAATGTCTTCATCTTGTTCGATACGAGCAACTATATGTATCGCGGGTTTGTGTATGCGCAGGATGCGATTGCGGATTTTGTGCGATCGCTGGTGGGCGTGAACCGTGTCGCGCTCTACTCCTATAGCCGCAATTTGTCGCGTGTATCGACACTGACGACAGACCGCGCCAAAGTGTTGCGGAGCGTGCGGAGCACGGTTGCCGGGGACGATGCGGCGCTTTATAACTCGCTGCTGCTGACGGTGAAAGATGCGGCGAACCTGACGGGACGCAAGGCGATTGTGGTCTTCTCGAATGGGCCGGACAATGCGAGCCTGGTTCCTCCGGAGGACGTGGCGGAGCTGGCGCAGTCGACGGGGACGATTATCTATATGATCAGCACGCGGAAGGCTGAAGAAGAGCCTGTGTCGACGGCGGTGTTCGAGCGCATGAGCAAAGCGACGGGCGGCAAAGCTTACTTTGCCAAGGATTGGCAGGACGAGAAGCAGGCGTTTATGTCGATCCGCGATGACCTGGCGCACCTGTATTCGCTGAGCTATTACCCGGCGCCGAACCCGAACGGCGGCTGGCGGTCGATTACGGTGAAGCTGGTGGGGAAAGACTTGCAGAAGTATCACATACGGACGCGGGATGGATACCGATTGCTGAAGCAGAACCCGACGACGATGACGAGTCTTGGTGAGACTGGTCCTGAATCAGCATCGAAGTAACGCCGGGAGCGCGTTTTTTACAGGCGTGCGAATTTTTATCTTGACTAGTGTGCAGGCAGTCATGCTTAATTACTAACGCGTTAGTGTAGCCGCTAAAGACAAACGTTTGTCTTTGTTTTTGACTGACGCAATGCGTTAAGCGCTGTTGTGGCATATCTTCTGCGGCATACGGCGACGGGTTGTTTCGAAGGCGGGTGCACATCTGACCGTCTGCGAAGAGGCCAATCGGACTGGAAATAGTAGCGCTGTAATAACTCATTTGTTTTGGTGAAGTGGCGGATGAGCCGACAAGTGGTGTGGCATCCGTTTGAACTTTAAAGACAAACGTTTGTCTTATTGGATGACAGCCTGAAGTTGAGGTTGGAAGACGAAAGGCAGACGTCAACTGCAAGAACTTTTTGGGAGGCAAGTCATGAGATGGAGATGGCTAGCAGTAACATTCGCGGCTGTGCTGTGGATGAGTTGCGCTGGAGCGGGATTTGCGCAGAGTACGAACGCAGGCGACATCAGCGGCACGGTAACCGATACGACCGGCGCTGCAATACCCGGAGCGACTGTAACCGTTCTGAATGTCAACACGGGTGTATCCAAGGACTATGTGACAAATGGTGCGGGCGTGTACGACACGTCCTCCATCGTTGCGGGAACTTACAAGATCACCTTCTCGATGACCGGGTTTACAAAACTGGTAAGGTCTTCGATCACGGTCGTCGTCGGCAACACGACGGTCAATGCTCAGCTTGCGACCGGTGCTGTAACGCAGGAGGTCGTGGTCAATACAGACGTTCCTCTGTTGAAGACCGAGAACGGCGAGCAAACCACTACTCTTAATGCCGAGACTTTGTCGCAGCTTCCGCAGGTAGGACAGGATTGGTCTAGCTTCGATATCCTGTTACCAGGTGCTGCTGGCGCTCCAATGGGTGCGCAAGGGTCCCTGGGCACGGGTACTTCCAATGGCACGATGCTTGCGGTGAACGGCAATCTTCCGTTCAGCACGGTACTCGCGGACGGTGCTGAAACGACATTGCCGGCGAGCGCGAACTCCGACATTTATACCCAGGAGACGATTCAGGAAGTCCAGATCAGCGCCTCCGCCTTTTCCGCGCAGTATGGTGTCGGCGGCATCATGTTCAATCAGATCAGCAAAGGTGGCTCCGATCAGTTCCATGGCTCGGCGTATGACTATTTTCAAAATGATGCGCTCAATGCTATAAACCATGGCTTCTTAAATGGTGCCGGATCAAAATCGGTGCTTCGGTATAACAATTTTGGCGGTTCCATCGGCGGGCCGATCCTCAAGCAGAAGCTATTTTTCTACTTCAATTACGACAAGACGATCCAGCATGGCGGCGCGTCAGCGGGGTATTATTCGGTTCCCACTGCCGCTTTCCTGGGTGGCGACTTTACGGGTGCGAACACGATTTACGATCCGGCCACGACCGTACTTACACAAGCGACCGGAACACGCCCTTTCCCGCCTGATACTTCAAAGACCCAAACCTGCCCTTGCTATGACAGGGTGTCGTTTGCTACGGAATATGGTAACGGCAACAAGATTCCAGCGAACCGGATTGATCCCGTTGCAAAGACAATTCAGGCTAACTTCCCGAAGGCCAACGCCCCGGGCGGAACGGCGGCAAACGGCGTAATTCCAGGCAACTACACTTACACTTCACCTTCTACGACCAGGTTTATCAAGTACTTTGGCCGCCTTGACTACCAGATCACGCCGAACAATCGGCTCACTGTTACTGAGAGTGAGGGGGACAACCCTGGTGTAAACCTTGGCGCGGGTATCTGCCCCATTGGTTGCCAGACCAACGATGTGAGCAAAAACAATGCTCAGATTTCAGACGTGTGGAGCATCGGCGCGCGCCTGACCAACGAACTGAGGCTAGGTTATACCAATCAGCTTAACTTCTTCGAACCTTACACGCTCGGCCAGGGATGGCCAGCCAAGCTGGGATGGCAGTTTGCCAAATCTGACAACTTCCCGGACATCCAGATTAATGGGTTCAACCAGGGTTGCAATGGAAGCACGGTACTGTGCTCTCAGTCCAACTCCGTCTATAAAGAACACGCCTTCGATCCGTCTGATGTAGTTACTCTCGTTACCGGAAAGCACATTCTGCACTTTGGCGGCGAGTTCCTGATCTACGAGAATAACTCTACGGCATGGGGTAACCTGAACGCGGGGCAGATGACCTATACCGGGGTTTACACCACGTCCACGCAGGGTGATAGCTCGACTGGTTCCGGTTATGCTGACTTCCTGCTTGGTCAAACACAACAGTGGCAAGCAAACGAAACCCCGGAATTCGGTGCCCGTTTGAAACTGCCGCAGATATTCGTCCAGGACGACTATAAGGTGCGTCCGAACCTGACGCTGAATCTCGGCTTGCGTTACCAGATTCAGACTGGCTGGAGCGAAGTCAAGGGCAATATGGCGTCGTTCGATCCGACCTTGCAGAACACCGCGTCCGGTACGTTGGGCGCCATGTGGTATGGGTCGACAAAAGCAGGCGGTCGTTCTCGCGCCCAAAGCAGCGTCTACAATACGTTCCTGCCGCGTGTCGGTTTCGCATGGCTTATGGATCCGAATACAACGGTACGAGGCGGATTCGGGCTTTATGCCTATAACTGGAGCAACGATACCTACAACGGCGGGGTCATGGGAGCGGCCTTTGGGTCAAAGGGCAACGTTACCGATAGTACCAATGGCATTACACCGGTTGTCGTGCTCGGCGGAACTGGATCGAACCTTCCCTATGTAGGAGCTTCAACAGACCCAACCGCCTATAACGGATCCAATGTAAGCTACGCCGCGTATCATCAACCTGTAGGCGGCTCCTATCAGTGGAACATTCAGGTGCAACGGCAACTGAATAACAACATAGTGGGGTCGCTGGCTTATGTGGCCAGTCACGGACACAATTTGCCCTGGCCCGTGGACATGAATCAGGTTCCTGAGGGCAAGCTCGCGCCAAATGATCAGCAGTCCCGGCCTTATCCGCAGTATGGAACCATTGCTGTTTCTGGCTCGATACCAAACTTGAACGCTATTTCGAACTACAACTCATTGCAGGCCACGATTCAGCAGCGGCTGAGCCATGGGCTTAACTTCAATTTCAGTTACGTCTGGTCCCACTTCCTGGACGATATCGACTCGGCAGGATGGGGAAGCCATTCCGGCACCACAAACTATCAGAACGCTTTCAATCCGTCTGCAAACTACGGTAATTCCAACTTCGATGTAAGGAACGCGTTCAAAGGGAACATTCTCTATCAGTTGCCTTTCGGCCGCGGCAGGCAGTTCCTGAACAGCAATGCATTTCTCGATACGGTCATCGGTGGATGGCAGCTTTCCGATACGCTTGTGATGCAGAGCGGTCAGCCGTTTACTGCGACCATGAGCGGTGCAGACGGTTCCTATTCGCTGGCTGGAAGCAATTACAACTGGTACCCCAATGTGGTCGGGAATCCGAAACTTTCGGGCCGCGGTATCAATCAATGGTTCAATGAGACTGCCTTTGCAGTGCCGACTGCAGGAACTTTCGGTAACGAACGGCGGAATCAGTTGACCGGACCAGGCCTTGTAACGACAAACCTGTCCTTGAGCAAGACGTTTGCAATCTGGGAGCAGGTTCGTCTGCAAGTACGCGCTGATGCCGACAACGCATTCAATCATCCCAGCTATGGGCTGCCTGCTAACGGAATATCGGTATGTCCGACGGCACCTGCAAAGCCCGGCGATCAGCCGCCCGCTGGTTGCTCGGCTTTCAATGGCGCAATTCAGACCGGTACATCTTCGATCTCCGGTTTGACTGTGCCAGCCCGTACGATGCAGGTGAGTGCGCGGCTCTCGTTCTGATACACTCCAACGGGATGGCGGGGTACGCTCCGCCATCCCATTGCTTTTTAATTTGATTCGGTCTCTTGTGGGGCCAGATGGTTGTTGCATGAAGTTGTTTTGTCTTCTCTTATTGTTTGGCTTGAGCGGCTCGGCCCTGATGGCGCAATCGGCTGGCGGCTCCACGGCCGGGCAGGTTGCGGCGCATGAGCGGCGGGCCCATGAGTTGCTCAGCGAGAAGAAGCCTGCGCTGGCGGCAAAAGAGTTTGCGTCTGTTGTTGCGCTTGATCCGAGCGATATCGATGCACAGGGAAACCTGGGCGTGTTGCTGTTTTTTGAAGGCAACTATGCTGACGCGGAGCCGCATTTGAAGGCGACGGTCGAAGCGCAGCCTAGCCTCGTGAAGATTCAAGCATTGCTCGGCATGTGTGAGCGGCATCTGGGGAAGATGGATCAGGCAAAGGCTGATCTTGCTGCGGCAGTGCCTTTGCTGAAAGAGCCTGGGGTTCAGGTGCAGGCTGGGTTGGAGCTGGTTGAGATTTATACGGCTGAGCATGACCTGGTGAAGGCTTCCGGCGTGATTGAGACGCTACGGAAGAGCTCGCCGACGGACCCGCGTGTGCTTTATCCGGCGTATCGGATTTATACGGACCTTGCAGGCGAGGCGTTGCTGGATTTGTCGGTGGCTGCTCCTGATTCGGGGCAGATGCATCAGGCTATCGCACATGAATTGGCGCGCGCACGTGATACGAATGGCGCGATTGCCAGCTTCCGCAAGGCGATTGCGGCGGATCCAAAGCTGCCGGGAATTCATTTTGAGCTGGCCGAAGCTCTCCATAGCTCTGATGATCCGAAGATCAAGGCTCAGGCAGAGGCCGAGTACAGGCTTGCAGTCGCGCAGAGCAGCACCGACGAAAAAGCGCTGGCGCGGTTGGGCGATGTTGTTGCCGAGCGGAACGATTTGAAGGATGCGGAGGCATATTACAAGCGAGCTCTGGCGCTGCTGCCGGGCGATGCCGATGCGTTGATTGGACTGGCTCATGTTTATTCGGAGCAGGGGAATGATGCGACGGCGCTTCCGCTTTTGCAGCAGGTGATTGCGGCTGATCCATCGAATGTTCTGGCGCACTTTCGGCTGGCGGCGGTCTATCGTAAGCTGCATAAACCTGAAGATGCGAAACGCGAGCTCGCGGAATATCAGAAGTACAGAGACCTAAAGGCGAAGCTCGCGGTCGTCTACAAAGATATGCGGATTGAGAGTCCTGAGGGTCCGCAGGATGATGCGGTGAAGTAGAGATGGCGCGTGCGGTACATCGGGGTCTTGGCTGGTTGATGCGGTTCGGCTGTGCGGCTATTTTGTTTTCAGCGGTAATGCGAGCGCAGGCTGCTCACTCGACTGCTCCTGAGCATGTGCCGCAATTGGTGGATATTACGGCTTCGACTGGAATTCACTTTGAGCATCTGGCAAGCCCTGACCAGAAGTACATTGTTGAGTCGATGAGCGGCGGCGTGGCGCTGATTGACTATGACGGCGATGGCTGGCCGGACATCTACTTCACCAATGCTCCGAGTGTCTCGATGGCGCTGGCGGGCAAGAAAGCTCGTGGTGCGCTGTACCACAACAACCACGATGGTACGTTCACCGACGTGACCGATAAAGCTGGCGTTGGGTATCCGTGCTGGGCGATGGGCGTGGCTGTCGGCGACTTCAATAATGATGGGCGTCCGGACCTGATTGTGAGCTGCTTTGGCGGCGTGGTGCTTTATCGCAACAACGGCGACGGTACGTTTACCGATGTGACAAAGGCCGCAGGGCTCGATAAAGACACGGGCTGGGCGACTGGCGTCTCGTTTGGTGATTACGACGGCGATGGCATTCCGGATCTTTTCGTGCCGCACTATGTGGATCTCGATCTGCACGATCTGCCGAAGTTTGGCTCGTTGAAGACGTGCCAGTACCACGGCGTCGCGGTGCAGTGTGGGCCGCGCGGGTTGAAGGGGTCTCCGGACGCGCTCTATCGGAACAATGGCGACGGCACGTTTACCGAGGTAGCGAAACAGGCGGGTGTGGATGACCCGAACCACTTCTTCGGGCTGGGGTCGGTTTGGACTGACTTCGACAACGACGGCAAGCTGGACCTGTTTGTCGCCAACGATGGCGAGCCGAACTATCTCTACCACAACGAGGGGAACGGCCACTTCAAGGAGATGGCGCTCGATGCGGGCGTGGCGATGAGCGAGGACGGTGTCGAGCAGGCGAACATGGGGCTTGCTGTCGGCGATTACATGAACACTGGCCGCATGAGCATCGCGGTGACGCACTTCAGCGACGAATACGCCGCGCTCTATCGCAACGACGGCAACCTGAGCTTCACGGATGTGTCGCGGATGGCGGGGATTGCGATGCCGAGCTCGCCGTATGTGGGGTGGGGGGATGCGTTTCTCGATCTCGACAACTCGGGGTGGCTGGATCTGATGCTGGTGAATGGGCATGTCTATCCGCAGGTGGATGATGCGAAGCTGGGGATTGCGTACAAGGAGCCGAAGCTGGTCTTCCAGAACCGGCGCGACGGCACGTTTCGGAACGTGAGCGCGGAGAGTGGGCCGGCGGTGCGGGAGCCGCAGGTGAGCCGCGGGTTGGCGGTGGGCGACCTCTTCAACACGGGCAGGCTGGATGTGGTGGTCGAGAACCTGACGGGTGGGCCGATGATTCTGGAGGCGAAGAGCAATCCGGCGCACCACTGGGTGAGCTTCCAGTTGGAGGGTAGTCCGAAGAACCGGTTGGCGCTGAATGCGCGGGTTCGGGTGACGACGGGCAAGCTGACTCAGCTGGGCGAGGTGCGGAGCGGCGGGAGTTATCTTTCGCAGAGCGACGTGCGGCTGCACTTCGGGCTGGGGGATGCGGCGCGGATCGACAGGGTGGAGGTGCTGTGGCCGAACGGGCCGCCGCAGGTCTTCGAGAACGTCGCCGGAGACCGCTTCTACCACCTGACGGAGGGTGGGAAGCTGGAGCCTGAGGCGATTGCCGGGCGGGTCGATACGCATCCATCGCCGCAGCGGTAACGGGCCGTTCTACTTGGACAGTTTGTGTTTCTTGGGTGGCGTACGGGGTGGGGCGGTGGATTCGCGGACTACTAGTTCGGGTTCGACGTGGATGAGGTCGGGGGTTTGTTCGCCGGAGAGTTTTTTGAGGAGCATCTGCGCGGCGGTGGCGCCCATCTTGCGTAGCGGCTGGCGGATCGTGGAGAGGCTGGGCACCTGGTAGGCCGAGGACTGGATGTCGTCGAAGCCGAGGATGGAGACGTCGGAGGGGACGTGCAGGCCGGCTTCGTGCAGGGCGCGGATGCTGCCCATCGCGGAGACGTCGTTGAAGCAGCAGACGGCGGTGAAGGGGCGGCGGGTCTGGATGAGCTTGCGGATGCCGGGGTAGCTGATTTCGGGTGAGGTGGAGTCGACGGAGAGATGGACGACGAGGTCTTCGTGGACCTCGATGCCGAACTCCTGTGCGGCCTTGAGGGTGGCGGCCCAGCGGGAGTCGGAGTCGGAGCTGAAGGGCTGGCCCTGGATGAAGGCGATCTGGCGGTGGCCGAGTTTGTGGAGGTGGCCGAGGGCGAGGTGGGCGGCGCGCTCGTGGTCGAGGACGACGTTGGTGATGTTGGGCAGCTCGGTGTGGCCGGCGACGAGGACGGTGGGCAGGGGGAGTGGGGTGTAGAGGTGGGTGTCGATGGCGAGGATGCCGTCGACGCCGCGGGTGCGGAGGAGATCGGGGTAGGCGGAGATGAGGTCCTTTTTGTGCTGGTGGTGGACGGTGAAGTAGAAGTACTCCTCGCGCATGAGGTAGTCGCCGAGGCCGGAGAGGACTTGTGAGTGGTAGCCTTCGCCGAGGATGGGGACGAGGACGCCGATGGTCTTCATGCGCTTGCCCTGGAGGGTGCGGGCGATCATGCTGGGCTGGTAGTTGAACTTGGCGGCGGCGGCGCGGACGCGGGCGCGGGTGGACTCTGGGATGGAGCGGCCGGGGGTGTTGTTGAGGACGAAGGAGATGGTGGAGGGGCTGAGCCCGAGGTACTCGGCCAGCATCTTGAGGCTGGCGTGGCGGCCGGTTTGGTGGGGCGACGAGACTGGTTTCGGCATTGGCTGGAGTCAGCTTCGAGGGCTCGCGAGAGTGGGGCTCTTCGTTTACAAAGCATATCAATAACTGCTTTGGCGCCGGGAGCTTTTTGTGTTGAGATGCTGGAGGTGATGGAAGGACAGGCAACGGGAGGATTTCTGTAGACAAAAGACAAACGTTTGTCTACACTTTGTTTCGCAGTGAACAAGAAGGATTCTGCGCTGCCGCGGAGCGACGCAGAATATTTCGGAGACGCTTAGGCCGCGAGAGCTTGCCCGGGCGGTCAGATTCCACTTCGTAGAAATTAATCTGTGCGGAACGGCCCAGGCCGCTCCATCAGGATGGAGCTTTCGATGTCGTTTGATTCTTTGTTGCGCGGTTGGCTGAGGCCGTTTGCAGTGTGCGGGCTGACGCTTGCGTTGGTGGGTGGATTTGCTCCGGCCCCTTTGCTGGCCGCGGCGCCTGTGTATGAGAAGACTCCTGCGGGGGCGAAGGCGGAACGGTTCGTCGATGACCTGCTGGGCAAGATGACGCTGGAGGAGAAGCTGGGGCAGATGAGCCAGATTCCTCTGAACCAGAAGGAAGACGTTACGCCGGACGAGCGGATTCTGAAGGGGCAGGTGGGGTCGTTTCTGTTCGTCACGGACGCGAAGGAGATTGACCGGTTGCAGCACCTGGCGGTGGAGCGCGGGCCGCATCATATTCCGCTGATTTTTGGGTTCGATGTGATTCATGGGTTCAGGACGATCTATCCGGTGCCGCTGGCGCTGGCGGCTTCGTGGGACCCGTCGGTGGCGGAGAATGCGGAGAGCATGGCCGCGCGTGAGGCGAGTGCTGTGGGCGTGAGGTGGACGTTTGCGCCGATGGTGGATATTGCGCGCGATCCGCGCTGGGGGCGGATTATGGAGGGAGCGGGCGAGGACCCGTATCTTGGCTCGCAGATGGCTGCGGCGGAGGTGCGCGGATTTCAAGGGCCGGAGATTGGTTCGGCGGATCACATACTGGCTTGCGTGAAGCACTTTGCCGGTTATGGCGCGGCGGCGGGCGGGCGCGACTATGACTCGTCGGATATCTCGGACAATGAGCTGTGGAATGTGTATCTGCCGCCGTTTGAGGCCGCGGTGAATGCGGGCGCGGGGTCGGTGATGTCGGCGTATATGGATTTGAATGGGGTGCCGGCGACGGGGAATACGTTTCTGCTGCGCGATGTGCTGCGGGACAAGTGGAAGTTTGATGGGTTTGTGGTGAGTGACTGGGATTCGGTGTTCAACCTGACGACGCATGGGTTTGCTTCGGGACCGGAGGATGCGGCGGTGCGCGCGGTGAATGCGGGCGTGGACATGGAGATGACCAGCCATGTGATGCGTGACAATCTGGCCGATGCGGTGAAGAAGGGATTGGTGAAGGAGTCCACGATTGACGCGGCGGTGCGACAGATTCTGCTGATGAAGTACAGGCTCGGGCTGTTCGCGCATCCTTATGTTGATCTGGCGCGGGTGAGCGCGGTAGAGGAGTCGGCGGAAGAGCGTGATGGCGCGAAGGCTGCTGCGGAGAAGACTGCGGTGCTGTTGCGCGATGAGGGCGGGCTGCTGCCGCTGAAGAGCGTGAAGTCGATTGCCGTGATCGGGCCGCTGGCGGACTCGAAGGCCGACACGATGGGCTCGTGGAGCCTGGCTGGAGATAAAGACGCGACCGTGACGGTGCTCGACGGGATCCGCAGGCGATTTGGCGCGACGGCGGCGATCACTTCGACGAAAGGTGTGGAGATCGAGCGCGGGCAGCCTTCGATCTTTGATTCGCAGTTCTGGAGCCCTGATCCGGTACTGAAGACGGCGGCTGCGCGGGAGGCGGAGTTCAACCATGCGATCGATCTGGTGAAGCAGGCGGATGTTTCGGTGCTGGTGTTGGGCGAGGCGCAGAATATGAGCGGCGAGCGGGCGTCGCGGCTGTCGCTGAAGCTGCCGGGCGAGCAGGAGCGGCTTCTGGAAGCTGCGGTGGCGACGGGTAAGCCGGTGGTGCTGGTGCTGCTGAATGCTCGTCCGCTGAACATTACGTGGGCTTCGGAACATGTGCCAGCGATTCTGGAGGCGTGGTATCCGGGGACCGAGGGCGGCGATGCGATTGCCGCGTTGCTGGCGGGAGATGCGAACCCCGGCGGCAAGCTGCCGGTGACGTGGCCGCGCAGTGTAGGGCAGGTGCCGATCTACTACGCGCACTACCTGACGCAGATTCCGCATGACCGCGACACGATGTACTGGGACGGGTCGAGCGCGCCGCTGTATCCGTTTGGCTATGGGTTGAGCTACACGACGTTTGCGCTGAGCAATCTGCGGGTGAGTGCGCCTGATGTGAAGTCGGGTGGGGCGCTGACGGTTTCGGTGGATGTGAAGAATACCGGCGCGGCTGCCGGCGATGAGGTGATTCAGCTTTATACACATCAGCGCGCGGGGTCGGCGTCGCGTCCGGTGCGTGAGCTGAAAGGCTTTCGGCGTGTGAGTTTCCAGCCGGGAGAAGAGAAGACGGTGACGCTGACGCTTGATACGAAGGAGCTGGGCTTCTGGAGCGCGGCGACGCACAGGTGGGCGATTGAGCCGGGGAAGTTTGACCTGTGGGTTGGGACGGACTCGAATGCGAAGGAGCACGCGGAATTTACAGTGTTGCCGTAGAACGTTTTGTGATTGCATCGTTGTTCTTTGAAACGAGGATTTGTGCCGGTACTGGCAAAATGCGGGGGTTCTTCGCTTCGCTCAGAATGACCGTTGGCTGGCAGACCGCTGGTTGGTGATAGGGATAGCAATAAGAAATGCCGTGGTGATTTACGACTTGCCTTTGGAGAGGAGTTGGACCGATGTCGTTCCGCCGTCTGGTTGGTTTCGCCGTTCTGCTTGCTTGCCTGGTGCCGCTGAACCTGTATGCGCAGTACGCGCACACGCAGGGGAAAGAGATTGTGGATGGGCACGGCAAGCCATTCCTGATTCATGGCACGAACCTGGGGAACTGGTTTTTGCCTGAGGGGTATATGTGGCTGTTCGATGGAGGGCCGCAGGCCCCGCGCGAGATTCGGGACCTGGTGGAGGAGTTGATCGGGCCGGACAAGGCGGAGACATTCTGGAAGCAATACCGCGAGAACTACATTACGGCGGCGGACATTCACCTGATCCACGAGGCGGGTTTGAATACGATTCGCGTGCCGCTCGACTATAAGTACTTCGAGACCGATCCTTCGGAGGGGTTCACGTTGCTGGACAACGTGGTGAAGTGGAGCCATGACGAGGGACTGTATGTGATTCTCGATATGCACGCCGCTCCGGGGCATCAGAATGGCGCGAACATTGATGATGGCTATGGTTATCCGTGGCTGTATGACAGCCCGATGGAGCAGGCGCATCTTGTGGCGGTGTGGCAGCGGATTGCGCGGCACTATCGCAACAATCCGACCGTGATGGGATACGACTTGCTGAATGAGCCGATTCCTACCTATCCAGGTTTGGCGCAGAGCTTCAATGCGAAGCTGGAGCCGGTCTATAAGAAAGTGACTGCGGCGGTGCGGCAGGTGGACAGGCACCACATTATTTTCCTCGGCGGCGCGCAGTGGGATGGGAACTTCTCGGTCTTCGGGCCGCCGTTTGATTCGAATACGGCGTACACCTTTCACCAGTACTGGATGACTCCGGACCAGAAGGCCGTGCAGAAGTATGTTGATTTCCGCGACAAGTACAACGTGCCGGTGTGGCTGGGTGAGTCGGGCGAGAACACGGACGATTGGATCGCGAAGTATCGCGCGGTGCTGGACGCGAACCACATCGGGTGGACCTTCTGGCCTTACAAGAAGATGGAGAAGACTTCGGCGATGGTGTCGTATGCGCCGCCTGCGGGCTGGGACCAGATTGTGGCGTTTGCCAAGTTGCCGCGCGATATGGGGCATACCGAGGATCGCGTGAAGGCGCGGCCTCCGCAGGATGTGATCGACCGCGCGTTTGATGGGCTGCTCCAGAACATTCAACTGCACAACTGCCATGTGAATGCCGGCTATCTGGATGCGTTGGGTGCGAAGCAGGTGGCGCTTCCGTAGGGCTATCGTGCGTTTGCTCTGAAGCAAAGATCGGTGCCGCTCAGAACAAAATGCGGGGGTTCTTCGCTTCGCTCAGAATGACTGCAAAGGGTTAGGTGAATGGAGGAGAGGATGACTTACAAGCTGACAGGCTCGTTGTTACTGGCTGCGATGATTGCGGCTCCGGTGTCTTTGGTTGCGCAGAAGAATGTTTCGGTGTGGGTGACGGACCGGAATCAGTCCGAGCTGCTTCAGTTGCAGACGACGCATCCTGAGCTTTCGAAGGCCGCCGCGGCTGCGGGGCTGGTGATTGATGTGAATGGGAAGCAGACGTTCCAGACGATCGATGGCTTCGGGTTTGCGCTGACCGGCGGCAGCGCCGAGCTGATGATGAAGATGAGTGCGGAGAAGCGCGCGGCGCTGATTCAGGAGCTGTTTGGCACGGGTGGCGACGACATTGGTGTGAGCTATCTGCGGGTGAGTGTGGGGTCGTCGGATATGAACGACCATGCTTTTTCTTACGACGATCTGCCTGCGGGTGAGACCGATCCCAAGATTGAAAAGTTCAGCTTCGGTCCGGATGAGACCACGGTGATTCCTGTGCTGCAGGAGGTATTGAAGGTCAATCCGAAGATTAAGATTCTGGCTTCGCCGTGGTCTGCGCCTGCGTGGATGAAGACGACGGACAAGCCGAAGGCAGGCGTTCTGCTGCCGCAGTATTTCGGCTCGTACGCGACTTACTTTGTGAAGTACATCGAGGGTATGAAGGCAGCAGGCATCGATATCGACACGCTGACTGTGCAGAACGAGCCGTTGAACGAGAAGAACACGCCCAGCATGGTGATGCTCGCGCCGGAGCAGGCGGACTTCATCGCCAACTATCTTGGGCCTGCGTTCGAGAAGGCCGGTATCAAAACCAAGATTGTTCTGTATGACCACAACCTGGACCACCCGGCATATCCGCTCTCGATTCTGAAGGACCCGGCGGCGAACAAGTATATAGATGGCACGGGATTTCATTTGTACGGCGGCAAGATTGATGCAATGACCGAAGTCCACAATGCCTTCCCCAACAAGAACCTCTACTTCACCGAGCAGTCGATTACGGACCCGAGCGGGAAGGAGCCGGTTGCGAAGCCGGAGGCGTGGGTGGTGATTGGTGCGACGCGGAACTGGAGCAGGAATGTGCTGCTGTGGAACCTGGCCGCCGATTCGCAGGATGGTCCGCACACGAATGATGGAGGATGCACGGAGTGCCAGGGAGCACTGACGATTGACGGCGACAATGTGAAGCTCAATCTGGCTTATTACGTGATTGCGCAGGTGTCGAAATTTGTTCCGGCAGGTTCGGTGCGGATTGGGTCGAACGATCTGGAGCAGTTGCCGAATGTCGCGTTCAGGACGCCAGATGGAAAGAAGGCTCTGGTTGTGGCCAACACGAGCGGCGCGGACCAGAGCTTCAGTGTGCGTGATGGTGGCCGTGAATTCAGTGCTTCGCTGGGAGCTGGAGCGGTGGCTACTTACATCTGGTAACGCGGGAGAACGGCATGAGGCTGAAGCTTGGAGTGTGTTTGTTGGCGGGAGCGATTGCAGGATGTGCAATTGCTCCCGCGTGGGGAGCGTCTTACTACACGCTTCGGCCTAATGATGTGAAGGCTGTCTATGTGGCTCCGGGCACGGACGGCGTGCATGGCGACGGCGTTGGTGACGACAGCGCGGCGCTGCAGCAGGCTATCGACAAGGTGCAGGAGACGACGGAGCAGGGCATCGTCTTTATTGCTGCGGGGCGGTATCGCATCAGCAGGACGATCTTTGTGTGGCCGGGGATTCGGCTG
This sequence comes from Edaphobacter acidisoli, assembly GCF_014642855.1. NCBI lineage: Bacteria > Pseudomonadati > Acidobacteriota > Terriglobia > Terriglobales > Acidobacteriaceae > Edaphobacter > Edaphobacter acidisoli. Next base: position 46,528 of record NZ_BMJB01000004.1, read on the forward strand.
ATTGGCTATGGCGCGGAGAGGCCGGTCTTTGTGCTGGGCAAAGATACGCCCGGCTATCAGGCTGGCATGGGCTACATGGTGATGTTTACGGGCGGGCGTCCGCGTGTGGGTGCTGCGCGGTTTCGGCGGCGGCCGGCTGCGTCGCTGCCGGGGATTGTGCCGCCGAACGCGAATATTCCGGATGCGAATCCGGGGACGTTCTATTCGGCGATGAGCAATATTGATTTCGATATTGAGGATGGGAATCCTGCGGCAGTGGGGATTCGTTTTCATGTGGCGCAGCATTGTTATCTGGCGCACATGGACTTTCATATCGGGTCGGGGCTGGCGGCGTTGCACGATGTCGGCAATGAAGCTGAGGACTTGCACTTTTACGGTGGCCAGTATGGCATCATGACGCGCAAGCCTTCGCCGGGGTGGCAGTTTACGTTGCTGGATTCGAGCTTCGAGGGGCAGAGCCAGGCGGCGATCAAGGAGCATGAGGCTGGGTTGACGCTGGTGCGCGACGAGTTCCGGCATGTGCCTTCGGCGATTGCGATTGATGCGGGTTATGCGGACGAGCTTTGGGTGAAGGATGCGAGGTTTGAGGAGATTTCGGGGCCTGCGGTTGTGATCAGCAATGAGAACAACAATCGGACGGAGATCAATCTCGAAGACATTGTGTGCAGACATGTACCGGAGTTTGCCAGCTTCCGAGATAGCGGCAACAAAGTGGACGGCAAGGGCGAGATGTATCGGGTTGCGGCGTTCACGCATGGGTTGACCTTTGCCGGGATCGGATCGACGCCGGTGATTAAGACGACGTTTGACACGGCTGCGCTGAGTGCGCTTCCTACTCCGGTGGCTTCGGATATTCCGCATCTTCCGGCGCAGGATACGTGGGTGAATCTGAAGGACCTCGGCGCGAAGGGCGATGGTGTGACGGATGATACGGCTGCGATTCAGCGGGCGGTTGCGGAGCACCGAACGATTTATGTTCCATCTGGGCACTATATTGTGACCGACACGATTCGGCTGAAGCCGGATACGGTGCTGATTGGGTTGAGCCCGACGACGACGCAGTTTGATCTGCCGGATTCGACGCCGGGATTTCAGGGGCCGGGAGCACCGAAGCCTCTGCTGGAGGCGCCTCAGGGCGGGACGAATATTGTGACCGGCATTGGGCTATATACGAACGGCATCAACAGCCGCGCGGTGGCGGCGAAGTGGATGGCGGGCACGAACTCGCTGATGGACGATGTGCGTTTTCTGGGCGGGCATGGAACGAACTATCCGGGCGTTTCGTGGGACACGATCTACAACAACACGCACACGGCGGATGCTGACATTCGGCGCAAATGGGACAGCCAGTATCCGAGCCTGTGGATTACGAATGGCGGGGGAGGCACGTTTGCGGATATCTGGACGCCGAGCACGTTTGCGCAGGCCGGGTTGTATATCTCGAACACCTCGACGAGCGGGCGGATTTATGAGCTCTCGTGTGAGCATCATGTTCGCAATGAGGTGGAGTTGAACAATGTTTCGAACTGGCAGATCTATGCGCTGCAGACGGAGGAGGAGCGCGGCGAGAGCGGGTTTGCGCTGCCGCTGTCGATTCGCAATTCGAGCAATGTGACGGTGGCGAACTATCACAGCTATCGCGTAGTGAGCAGTTATCAGCCGGGGTTGCGCGCGATTGAGGTGTCGAACTCGAAGGATATTCGGCTGCGCAATATTCATGTGTATGGCGACAACAAGGTTTCGTTTGATAACTCGGTTGTGATTCATCGTCCGGCGGATGTGCTGGTGAGGCATCGTGAGTTTGCTTCGCTGACGATTGATACCGACGCAATGATTTCGCAGAAGCCGGTGACGCATTCTGTGCTGGCTGCGGGCGCGAAGGTGGAGAAGTTGCGCGATGGCTTCTTCAATATCTCGGGCGCGGCGGTGAACAAGGCGGGGCAGCTTTATTTTGTGGACGCGCACTGGCAGCGGATCTATCGGTGGTCGCCGGAGACGAAGATGCTCTCGCTGGTGCGGGATGCGCCGCTTTCGCCGGTGCAGTTGGTGTTCGACAAAGCCGGCGATCTGATGGTGGTTTCGTATGACGGCGATGGCACGGTGTACAGCTTCAATCCTGATGCGAAGGATGATTCGATTTCGCTGCTGAAGCCGCAGTCTGCGCAGGCGCGGCCCGGGATGACGGCGGTGCTGCCCGACAACTACTGGCGGAATGAGAATGATTTTGTGAAGGCGGTGCCTGTGCCGAGGCCGTACCAGTATGTCTCGCCGGATGGGACGACGTTTATTCCTGCAGGTGAGGATTTTGTGAAGGGCGAACTTTACTACGGCACGAAGATGGCGGATGTGCTGCGTGCGTTTGGGCTGGTGCGTGCGGTGCCGGGCAAACCGTTCTATGTGAGCGATGAGTCGGAGCAGAAGACCTACGCGGCGAAGGTTGCGCCGGACGGCACGTTGACTGATATCAGGCTGTTTGCCGAGCAGGGCGGCGAGAGCGTGGCGCAGGATGCGGCGGGGAATGTTTATATTGCTGCGGGCGAGATCTATGTCTACAACCCGGCAGGGCGGCTAATCGATACCATCGATGTGCCGGACAGGCCGATTGATCTGGTCTTCGGCGGTAAAGACGACAGGACGTTGTTTATTCTGGCGCGCGGGGCGCTGTATTCGGTGCGGACGAAGGTGGGTGGGATGAACGGCGTTCAGTGAGAGCCTCGGGTTCCAGATCGAGAACCGAGGGCGCAGATTGGATTTACGGTAGTCGCGCTTGCCAATAGACTGTATCTGATGCGGTCCTGCTGTGTAGGGCCGGAAAGATAGAGAGATGGCAGTGAGTGATAAGACTTTAAGCGGCGGTGCCGCGCCTGTTCTGGTAACGGGCGGGGCTGGATTTATCGGCTCTAATTTTGTACTGGACTGGCTTGGTTCAGGCTGCGGGCCGGTGATCAATCTGGACAAGCTGACCTACGCGGGCAATCTGGAGAATCTGGCTTCGGTCGAGGCGCGCGCGGACTACACGTTTGTGCATGGTGATATCCGCGACCGTGCTTTAGTGGACAGGCTTTTGCGCGAGCATAGACCACGTGCTGTGGTCCACTTTGCGGCGGAGAGCCATGTGGACCGCTCGATAGCCGGGCCGGAGGCGTTTCTGCGCACGAACATCGATGGCACATTTGCGATGCTGGAGGCTGCACGGGAGTACTACGGAACGCTGACGGGCGAGGAGCGCGAGAGGTTTCGCTTTCTGCATGTCTCGACCGATGAGGTTTACGGAACGCTGGCGCCGGACGATCCTGCGTTTCATGAGGACACGCCGTATGCGCCGAACAGTCCTTATGCTGCGTCGAAGGCGGCGTCGGACCATCTGGTGAGGGCGTGGGTGCACACGTATGGGCTGCCTGCGCTGATTACGAACTGCTCGAACAACTATGGGCCGTATCAGTTTCCGGAGAAGCTGATTCCACTGATGATTGCGAATGCGCTGAAGGGCAAGGCTCTGCCTGTGTATGGAGATGGTCAGCAGGTGCGCGACTGGCTTTATGTGGTGGACCACTGCCGCGCGCTGCGTGCGGTGTTGGAGCTTGGACGTGTGGGCGAGACGTACAACGTCGGCGGCGGGAACCAGCGGAGCAATCTTGACGTGGTGAAGACGCTGTGCGCGTTGCTCGATGAGCTTGCGCCGGGGTCGAAGTTTGCTCCGCACTTCGGGCTGGTGCAGTTCGTGACGGACCGTCCGGGACATGATCGCCGTTATGCGATCGATGCGCGCAAGCTCGAAGGCGAGCTTGGCTGGCGCGCGGAGGAGAGCTTTGAGACCGGGCTGCGCAAGACGGTGGAGTGGTATCTCGGGAACGCGGCGTGGGTGGAGCATGTGACGAGTGGAGCGTATCAGCAGTGGGTTGCCGAGAACTATGCGGGACGTGCGGCTGCGGAGGCTTCGCGATGAAGGGAATTATTCTGGCTGGTGGTTCGGGGACGCGGCTGCATCCGGCGACGCGGGCGGTGTCGAAGCAACTGCTGCCGGTGTATGACAAGCCGATGATCTACTATCCGCTGTCGGTGCTGATGCTGGCGGGGATTCGGGAGATCCTGATCATCTCGACGCCGGAGGACACGCCGCGCTTCAGCCAACTGATGGGTTCGGGAGAGCAGTGGGGGATTCGGCTGGAGTATGCGGTGCAGCCTTCGCCGGATGGGTTGGCGCAGGCGTTTCTGATTGGCAGGGAGTTTCTGGCAGGCGATGGGTGCTGCCTGGTGCTGGGCGACAACATCTTCTATGGCCACGATCTTGCTCCAATGCTGCGCGAGGCTGCGGCGGGGCGGGCAGGAGCGACGGTGTTTGCTTATCCTGTGCTCGATCCGGAGCGGTATGGTGTGGTGGAGTTCGACGCGGAGAAGCGTGCGATTTCGATTGAAGAGAAGCCCGCGAAGCCGAAGTCGCGCTATGCGGTCACGGGGCTTTATTTCTACGACAACCAGGTGGTGAGTGTGGCGGAGGGGTTGAAGCCTTCGCCGCGCGGCGAGTTGGAAATTACGGATGTAAACCGCTGGTATCTGGAGCTGGGGCAGTTGCGGGCGCAGTTGCTGGGGCGCGGTATGGCGTGGCTTGATACTGGCACGCATGACTCGCTGCTGGAGGCTTCGACGTTTATCCAGACCATCGAGAAACGGCAGGGGCTGAAGGTCTCGTGCCCTGAGGAGATTGCATACCGGCTTGGTTACATCGACGCTGGGCAGTTGCGGGCGATGGCGGAAAAGATTCAGAAGAATGGCTACGGGCAGTATCTGCTGCGGCTGCTGGAAGAGACGGTGTTTTAGATGGCGGCTGCGGCGCCCGAGGCGAAGATACTGCTGACTGGTTCGACGGGGCAGGTAGGCGGCGAACTGCTTCCGCGGCTTTCAAAGTTCGGCGAGGTGGTTGCGCCGGGGCGCGATGCGATGGATCTGGCGAATGTGGCTTCGGTGCGCGAGGTGATTCGCGCGGTGCGTCCGCGGTGGATTGTGAATCCGGCTGCTTATACTGCGGTGGACAAGGCGGAGAGTGAACCGGAACTGGCCTATGCGATCAATCGTGATGCTGTGCGCGTGATGGGTGAAGAGGCGCGGGCGATTGGCGCGGGCGTGATTCATTTTTCGACCGACTATGTTTTTGATGGTGCGGGCGATCGGCCTTATGTTGAGACGGATGCTACGAATCCGGTGAGTGTGTATGGAGCGAGTAAGCTGGCGGGCGAGCGGGCGTTGGCAGAGAGCGGCGCGGGGCACCTGATCTTTCGCACGAGTTGGGTGTATGGTGCGCGGGGGAAGAATTTTCTGCTGACGATTCTGCGGCTGGCGCGTGAGCGTGAGGTGGTGCGCGTGGTTGCTGATCAGCACGGTGCGCCGACGTGGAGCCGCGATCTTGCCGTGATGACGGCGCACGCGATGTCTCAGTGCGAGGCCATTGGTGATGTCGCTGATGTGTTGGTGCAGCTCGGCGGGGTTTATCACACGACATCTTCGGGCGAGACGACATGGCATGGATTTGCTACGGAGGCGGTACGGCTTGTCCGTGAGCGCGAGCCTGAAGTGAAGCTTGCAGACCTCGAGGCCATTACGACGGCGGAGTATCCTACCCCGGCGCGACGGCCGGCCAACTCGCGGATGAATACAAGCAAGCTTGCGTCATGCTTTGGCTGGAGGATGGCGGACTGGCGCGAGTCGCTCAGGAAAGTGGTGGCGGAGCTATGAGCGGGCGTGCGCTGTTTCTCGATCGTGATGGCGTGGTGAACGTGGAGGTGGGGTATCTGCACCGCGTCGAAGACGTGCGGTTTGTCGATGGCATCTTTTCGCTTTGCCGCACGGCCCGGAGGCTGGGTTACCGGTTGATTGTTGTGACGAATCAGGCTGGGATTGCGCGTGGCTATTACACCGAAGAGGACTTTGAGCGGTTGATGGCGTGGATGCGCGAGGCGCTTCGCGCAGAGGACGTGGAGTTGGATGCGGTCTACTATTGCCCGTTTCACCCGGAGCATGGCATTGGCAGATACAAGCGCGAGCACGAGGACCGCAAGCCTGGGACTGGGATGCTGCTGCGCGGCGCGAGCGAGCTGGGCGTCTCGCTGGAGGAGTCGGTGCTGGTGGGCGACCGATGCAGTGACATTGCGGCAGCCAATGCGGCTGGACTGCGGCAGGCGTTCTTCGTGCGGGGCACGGAGACGGCTGAGTGTGCAGGGAGTTGCATCGAGGTGGACTCGCTGGCCGAGGTGGAACGGTGGTTGATGCAGGAGCCTGTCGGCAAGTAGGCAGTGATTTGCATAGAAGCCTTCAGGCGAAATGTGCTGGAGTGGTTTTACTCTGCCGGGGGAAGCTCGGCTGTAGCGAAGGAAGAGCCTTGCGCATCTTTGGTGCTGACGATGAGCGCGCTTCCATGGAGAGCATCGAGCGGCCAGCCGATGTTGAGCGTGGGGTCGTTCCAGAGGATGGTGCGTTCGCCTTCCGGATAATAAGGATTCGTGGTTTTGTAGAGGACTTCAGCAGATTCAGACAACACAAGGAAGCCGTGGGCGAAGCCTTCGGGAATCCAAAGCATCTGTAGCTCGCCGGTGGAGGTCAGTGGTTTGAGGTGAAAGCCGGCCCATTTGCCGAAATCGGGAGAGTTTGGCCGGAGATCGACGGCGACGTCCCAGATGTGACCGGAGAGAACGCGCACGAGCTTGCCCTGGGGCTTTACTAATTGGTAATGAAGGCCTCGGAGAACCCCTTGGGAGGAATAGGATTGATTGTCCTGAATGAAGCCGGAGGGTAGTCCGATGGCAGCAAAAGTTGACTGGTTGAATACTTCTGTAAACCAGCCGCGACTATCTTTGTAAATTTGGGGTTGAACCAGTTTAACTTGGGATAGCGGGGTATCGAGGAGTCGCATTTGGGCAGTGTATCGCGATTGAACTTCCATGAAAGTTGTACTTGGAATGACTTCAAATCGGGACAAAATGAAGATAATTTTGTGATTTGGCACAGTTGGCCGAAGAAGTAATTTAGTAGACTGAAGAAACTGTAGTACGCGACTGGATTTTCTTCCCAGGTTGTCGATGAACTTATAGGAGCCGGCCCAAGCGAGAGGCAGGCGTGTTGAGCAGAGAAGGTTACGCAGTACAAGACGGAAGAAAAGCAAGACGCGGCGTTCCGGCATGGAACGGGTACGAATACATCACACCGCGAAAGTTGAGTGAGCAGGTTTAACCGGTATGGCCGGCGTGACGCTGAATAAAGCGCACGTATAGCCATACAGACACGGATTTAGATCGTGACGGAATACCAATCTCCCCAGTCGCCAATAGCGACTATTGACGATTCCTACTCATACGCTCCGGCAGTGAGCCATACCGCCGGGCGCGTGCAGAGTGCGTCCGACAAGCCGGCGGAGCTTTTCCGGTACCGCGTTCTGAAGCGGTTCCTTGATGTTGCCCTGGTGATTACATTCTCTCCACTTATCCTGCTGCTGGTCGCCGTGGTGGCCATGCTGGTGAAGATGAGCTCGGAGGGCCCGGTGTTTTATTCGCACCGGCGGATTGGCAGGGGCGGCACGTTCTTCTCGATGTGGAAGTTCCGCACGATGTGCGTGGACTCGGCGGGGCTGCTTGAGAAGTATCTGGAGCAGAATCCCGACGCTCGGACAGAGTGGAACAAGACGCATAAGTTGCGCAATGACCCACGTGTGACAAAGATTGGTGCGTTTTTGCGTAGATACAGCCTGGATGAAGTGCCGCAGCTCTGGAATGTGTTTCGGGGCCAGATGAGCCTGGTGGGGCCGAGGCCGATCGTCGCAGCCGAGGTGGAGAAGTACGGCGATTGTTTTGAGTGCTATCGCAGGGTGGTTCCGGGCTTGACGGGGATGTGGCAGGTCTCTGGGCGGAGCGAGCTCACCTATGGCGAGCGCGTGGCCCTGGACTGCAAGTACGTCGGGGACTGGTCGCTACGCAGGGACATGCTGATTCTGATGAAGACCTTCTCCTCGGTTGTAAACCAGGACGGAGCCTTCTGATCGCGGCGTAATCGTTCACAATAAGGTATGGTTTGTGTGCCGGCATGCTGAGTTGCATGCCGGACGCGTTTGTGGCCTGCATGGAGCGACCGATGGAAGGTATTCGCGAGGTGTTGCGCAGCTCGCTGGGTCGGAGCCTTGAGGCGCTCAGCGAGGTGGACAGGCTGACAGCAGCCTGGATTGTGGCTAGCGGAAAGATGATGGCCGAGCGAGGGGTGGTCCTGGGCTATGCAGACGGAGTCTTGCGGCTGGGGGCTGTGGATGACGCGTGGATGCGTGAGATGATGAATATGAAGGAGCGGCTTGCAGTCGAGTTGACGCGGCTGGCGGGGGTTCCGGTGAAAGAGATTCGCGTTGAAATCACGAGGAAGAACAGGCGATGAGTGAACTGTCCGGCGTGACGCTGGAAGAAGTGCGGCGGGTCGCGGAGTTGGCAAATCTTGAGCTGACAGCGGAAGAAGAGCCGCGCATGCAGCGGGATTTGAGCGCGATTCTGGGATATATCGCACAGTTGAATGAGTTGAATACAAGCGGTGTCGAGCCGATGGCCCAGGTGAGCGAGATGCTTGGGGCGGGTCCGGATGCTGCCGGCGCTGCGCTGCGCGTGGACACCGTGCGGCCATGTCTGGATCGCGCCGCGGTGATGGCTGCCGCACCGGAGACGGACGGGCGGTTCTTCAAGGTCCCGAAGGTGATTGAAAGGTGAGTTCAGAGGCGGTGGAGATCAGGAACCTGACGATTGAAGGCGCGCGTGGAGCGGTTGCCGCAGGCAAGGTGACGGCAACGGCGCTGGCTGAGGTGCACTACGCGCGGATTGCAGCCGAGGATGGCGCGATCAATAGCTATCTGGCGTTGAGCCGCGAGCGCGCTCTTGCGCAGGCGGAGAAGATTGACCAGATGGTAGCTAAGGGTGAGCCGCTGCCTGTGCTGGCTGGAGTTCCAGTGGGCATCAAGGATGTATTGACCATGCAGGGGGCGCCGGCGACTGCTGGGTCGCTGATTTTGAAGGGTTACAGGCCGCCTTACGATGCGACGGCGGTGAAGCGGCTGGAAGCTGCGGGTGCCGTGCTGCTGGGCAAGCTGAACTGCGATGAATTTGCCATGGGAAGCTCGAATGAGAATTCAGCCTATGGCAGTGTGAAGAATCCGCGCGCGCTGGACCGCGTGCCGGGAGGCTCAAGTGGCGGCAGTGCTGCGGCAGTGGCGGCTGACTTTGCAGTGGCGACGCTGGGCACGGATACGGGCGGTTCGATTCGCCAGCCTGCGGCTTTTTGCGGAGTGGTGGGCGTGCTGCCAACGTATGGGCGTGTCAGCCGGTATGGACTGATTGCGTTCGCCTCGTCGCTGGACCGCGTGGGGCCTTTTGCGAAGAATGTGCGGGATGCTGCTGCTTTGTTGCAGGTGCTGGCCGGACATGACGAGATGGATGCCACCTCGTCGGACCGTCCTGTGGCGGACTATGCAGCTGAGCTGCAAAAGCCGGTTGAGGGCCTGCGCGTTGGCGTTCCTGAGGAGTACTTTGGCGAAGGGCTGGACCCGGAGATTCGAGCGGCGATTGAAGGTGTGCTGGCTGGGTTGAAGGCTGCAGGGTGCGTGATCAAGCCGGTGAGTCTGCCGCACACGAAATACGCGGTGCCGACCTACTACGTGATTGCGACGGCGGAGGCATCGTCGAACCTTTCACGGTTCGACGGCGTGCGCTATGGCCTGCGTGACGCGGAGGCGAAGACGCTTGCAGCGATGTTCCGCAAGACGCGCGATGCCGGCTTTGGAGCCGAGGTGAAGCGCCGTATTCTACTGGGGACCTATGCGCTCTCTGCCGGATACTACGACGCCTACTATCGCAAGGCGCAGCAGGTACGGGCGTTGCTGACGAAGGATTTTCTTGCGGCTTTCCATGATGTTGACGTGCTGGTTGCACCGGTCACACCTACGCCTGCGTTCAAGCTGGGCGAGAAGACCGATGACCCGGTGAAGATGTACCTGGAGGACATCTATTCCGTAGCGGCCAGCCTGGCAGGTATCTGCGGTATCAGCGTGCCATGTGGTGAAACTAAGGTTGGGTTGCCGATCGGGGTACAGGTGATGGGACGCCACTTTGACGAAGCGACCATGTTGCGTGTGGCGCAGGCAGTGGAGACGGGTCAGGGTAAGGCTTGAGTTGAGGGCGGCCTTTGCCGCACTTTGAGTTAACGAAGCGGGCAATAGCATCTCATCGCGTTCTCTTATGGACCGGGATTCGGGTATGCTGAGTTCACGATTTCAATGCATTTCTGGTTGTAGCAAGGCTGCGCCAGCGTGTTCACCAAGGCAGTCCTGTGCATGGAGTGTGCCAGCGCTGCGGGAAGATTGAAGAGGACCGGAGCGAATGCAGTTCAGTAACTCGGCCAGAGCTTTCAGACTCGGGTTTGCGCTATGCCTCGCCGTGTTGGGCGGGTGCGTGGTGTTTGGGCAGCAATTCTCTCAGTACGATCAGGTCCTCTCGCCTTCGAGTAATAACGACCAATTGCCGTGCGGTGCGGATGACCCGACCTGCCAGCAGGCCGGCCAGGCCGGCCGGACTCCTGCGGTGTCGGTGCCGCAGCAGTCGGTGAAGGGCGTGGTTATTCCTGGCCAGGAGCAGCAGAACAATCAGAATAATACGCAGCAGAACACGGAGCAGAATGGCAATCGGCTGGTGCAACGGAAGCCTCTTCCGCTGGATGCGCCAACTGAGTTTCAGCAGGTGGTCGCCAATTCGATCGGGAAGATGCTGCCGATCTACGGAGCCAGCCTGTTTCGGACCCCGCCTTCGACCTTCGCCCCGGTGAATTCAGCGCCGGTGACGCCTGATTATCTTATTGGGCCAGGCGACCAGTTGCTGGTGCAGGTGTGGGGGCAGGTTACGCTCGATGGCCGCTATATGGTCGATCGTTCGGGAACGATCTACATTCCCCAGGTTGGGACGCTGCATGTTGCGGGGCTGACGTATGCGCAGTTGCACGATTATCTGAAGGCGCAGTTCGGAAGAATCTTTCGCAACTTCGACCTGAGCGTGAGCATGGGGCAGTTGCGCTCCATTCAGGTGTTTGTCGTAGGACAGGCGCGGCAGCCAGGGAGCTATACGATCAGCGCGCTGAGCACTTTGACGAATGCCATCTTCGCCACCGGAGGGCCGAGCCCTGCGGGCAGTTTGCGGCACATTGTGCTGAAGCGCGAAGGCAAGGTGATCGTTGATTTTGATATGTACGATCTGCTGGAGCGCGGTGACAAATCGCAGGACGTGCGGTTGCTGCCTGGCGACGTGATTTATATTCCTCCGGTGGGCCCGCAGGTGGCTGTGGCGGGCAGCGTGAATGTCCCCGCAATTTATGAGTTGAAGTCGGATAAGACAACCGTCGGCGATGTGCTGGGGCTTGCAGCAGGCCTGACGAGCACGGCTTCGGGCAAAGAGGTCCGCCTGGAGCGAATCGACGAAGGCCATAACCGCAGCATTATGGAGTTGTCGCTGGATGCACAGGGGCAGTCGACTGCGCTGCGCAATGGCGATTTGCTGGAAGTGACTGCGATGGTCGACCAGTATAAGGACGCGGTCACCCTACGAGGGAATGTTGCTAATCCGGGACGCTATATGTGGCGCCCTGGGATGCGCGTGCTGGATCTGATTCCTAATAAAGAAGCATTGATTACACGCGACTACTGGCTGAGGCAGAGCCAACTGGGACAGCCCACGCTGACGTATGTTCCTACCTGCGCTCCGCAGACGGTTTATGGGCTTCCCAGTCTTCGCTATGGTATCTCTCCGGGTGATGAGGGAGAGCATCCGAACTGGAGGTATTCGTCCGTCAGAAAAAATCCATATCTCGTGGGCATGCCGTTTGGCAGCCCTGAGGGGGCTACTGACGGGGTGCCGGGCCTGGACCAGTATGGACAGCCGACCAGCGATGGTGGCCTGAACTGTGTGACGATTCCCGGATCCGAAACATCGGCGACCGGGATGAACGATATCTATACCCCACCGCCCAACCAGCAAACAACTGCTCCGAATGGCAATAACAATACTGATAACTCGGCTAACGGATCTGACCAAGAAAACGGTGGCATGTCCACTTCAGCCCATTCAGCAAATGCAACCAGTTCTGCTCAAGCCACGGTAGGTACGGATAACTCAAGCTCCTTTGCCAGCCAGTTCAAGCCGCGTAACGAGGTCAAACTGACTGAGCCGGATATCGACTGGAGTTATGCGGTCATTGAGCGTCAGAACAAAGAGAACCTGACCACTGTCCTGTTGCCCTTCAATTTAGGCAAAGCAGTGCTCGATGGCGATGCGTCGCAAAACCTTGAGCTGATACCAGGCGACGTTGTGACGATCTTCTCGAAGTCCGACTTGCGTGTCCCACAGGAGCAGCGCACGCGTTTTGTCAGGTTGGAAGGTGAGTTTGAATCATCCGGCGTGTACAGTGTGAAGCCGGGTGAGACGCTGCGCGAACTGGTCCAGCGGGCGGGAGGGCTTACTCCTGATGCCTACCTGTATGGGTCTGAATTTACGCGCGAGTCGGAGCGGCGCGTGCAACAGCAGCGACTGAATCAATACGTCAATCAGATCGCGCTTCAGGTGAGCACAGCCGCGATCAATAGCGCCAACAGCGCTATCAGCGCGCAGGACAGCGCAGCGCTGGCCGCAGCACAGCAGCAGAACCGGAATGTGGTCAATAGCTTGCGCCAGGCCAAGGCGACCGGCCGTATCGTGCTCAATCTTGCGCCTGGCAGTCGCACAGTTGCCGACCTTCCCGACTTGCCGCTCGAAGATGGCGATCAGTTTGTAGTGCCGCACATCCCATCAACGGTTAGTGTTGAAGGCGCGGTCTATAACGCAAATTCGTTCGTCTATGATCCGGCAAAGCGGCTCGGCGACTATGTGCATCTTGCCGGAGGTGCGAACCGTGACGCTGACAAGAGCCGGGCTTTTGTTATCCGAGCTAGTGGCGCCGTAGTCAGCAGCCAGTACAGCTCATCGCTTCGCGGTCATAGCTTCGATTCGCTCCGGCTTTATCCGGGTGACACAGTTGTGATTCCACTGAATCTTAACAAGGGCAAGTCGTTGCGCCTGATCGTAGATCTTTCACAGATTGTTGGCCAGCTTGGAATCGCTATAGCGGCGGCGAATGTGGTGTTCTAAGCGAGATGCTGATAGAGCGGCTTGTGGTGTGCGTTTAAAGGGTTGCTGAGATAGAGCATTGCACTCAGGGTGTGTGGAAGTTCCGTGCGGTGCGGCAATTTCTGAGCAACGCAGAGCTTCACGACGCGATGAGCGATCATGCCGGATGGATGTGGTTGTAGGCAGTGTTCACATCTGATGCCTGATGCGAGGACGGGCTTACTGGTCAGACTTGTCAGGCAGTCATCGCGTGATGAGATGATCTGGCAGATTCCAGGCGGCCGGCGGATCTGAGAGGCTAAGACGCAGATCAGGAACGTTGTTTGAAGGCCAGCCTGAGATTCTCCATATCGTGTTCCAATTTGGGGTCCCTGATTCTTTGCTCGACGAGTACCCAGCAAATACCGATGACAAAGCCGAAACAGGCGAAGCCAAGCACAATGAGGATCCGCATGGGGAACGATCGTCTATCGGGAACGACTGCATGGTCGACGACCTGAATCGTCGATCCTTCGCGTGCCTCGTCGACCTTTGCAACTTCGTATTGCCGCGCCATCAGTTCGAAGATTGTTTCGTAATAGCGGACGTTGCGTAGTTTCTGCACGTATTCGACGCCCGATTCCTGCAAGTTGCCTTTGGAGAGAAATGAGTTGGCAGGATTGCTGGAACTTGATGCCAGTTTTTCTTCCTGGGCTTCGAGTCCTGCTAATTGCTGCTCGGCAATCTGCAACTGCGGGTTGTCTGCAGTTGCGAAGGAGCGCATTGCGTTAATCTCGACTTGCTTTGCAGCAACCTGGGCGCGCAGGTCGGCGGCGAGGGAGATGGCGGACCGCGCTTGTGCGTCAAGCTGGAGCAAGCCTGTTTTTTGCTCGGTAATCTTCAGGTCTTCTTCTGCGTTTGCCAGATTGTCTTTTGCCTGCTGCAATTGCTGCTCAAAGAAGAGCCGGCGTTGCGAGGCCTCAGTGACCGCCAGCGTGGCAGTGAACTTCTTGAATTCGTCGATGTATCCATTGGCCATGTCGGCCGCGCGTTGTGCGCTGTGATCGGTGACGGAGATGCGAATCAGTCCGTCCTTTGAGCCGTCATCAATGCTGACTTCATCTTCAAATCTCTTGCGCGCATCCGATTTCCGCTTTACATGGTAAAGATCGATCAGGTGGAAACGATCCACCATTGCGTCCTCTACGGTCCGGCTCTTCAGGAGCGCAACCTGCAAATCATTGGGGTTCTTCAGTCCGAGGCTTCCTCCGGCCAACGATCCAAGGGAGCCGAGGCTGTTGCCAAGCTGTGACATAAGAGATGCCCCAATTGAGCTATTTTGCTGTGGAGGAAGGATGGATGTGACTGCGGTGTAATGCACCGGAAGCAAAAGCGATATGACGATACCCGCCAAGATTGCGCAAGCTGTAACCTTGAAGATCAGCCAACGCCGCTGCGAGATCACGATGAGCAGATCGAAGAGCGAAACCTCATCCTCCGTCGGCGAGGAGAACGCAGACAGGTCCGGTTTTTCGGCGGTTTTAGAAGGTTGCTGCAATTCTTCGGTCGGGCTCACAGCTACTATGTTCTCACAGATGTAAATCCTGTTTGGAGAGCTTATGGAAGCTAAACAGCTAACGGTCCGGATACTCATCTGGGGCGTGCACGTTGGCTTCGGCTGCAGAATCGGGATGGATAAGAGGCAGGTACGACGTGAGACTATCGCCGCATGCCTGTAGATTAACGATGGGGTATCATCAGAAGGCAGTTGCAGAAGAGAAGCGGCTGCCTCCTCTAGCTCTCCATGATTCAGGCGCATTTGCCAAGCCAGGCAGGTATTTCAATTCGGGAAGGTTGCTGACAATCCATGCCAACCGTCATCGGCCTGATCTTCTTATGCTGCTCTGTATATTTCTTCTTGTTTAAAGAAGAAGGTCTTCTGGGACTGCTGATAATCGCATGTGTTTTTGAGGCTGCGTCGGCGGCGAACTTTGGAGAGCGGGGAATCCAGCCATATTATGTGGTCGCGATTCTCATTATCGGAAGGGCCCTCTTAAACAAGCTTCTTGGTGCTAAAAGCAGCAAGGTCCCCTCATCGTTTAAGTGGCTGGTGATCTTCGGTTGCATATCAGTTGCATCAGCATTTATAGCGCCCATCATTTTTGCAGGTATTCCAATCTACGATCCGAAGGTAGGTATCGACGCGGGGTTCCTCATTCGTCCCCCCTTGCATCTGGGGCTGAACAATTTTGTGCAAGCGAGTTTTTTGACTGTTCATGTTGCAGTTGCATTCTCGCTGCTTGCGATCAAGTTTTCTCCCGTGAAGACGCGCAAGGCATTTCTTGCGGCGTTCTACATTGAAGTGGGGTTTATCTTTACCGAAGCGGCTTGCCAGCTTGTTGGAATCAAATTTCCGCTCTCTTTGGTGCTGAATAATCCTGGGTATGGGATCTGGACGAGCTCGTTGGAGGGTTATGGTACGAGAAACCCGGGAACGTTTTCCGAGCCTTCCTTTGCCGGCGGATTCGTGATTTTCTATTGTGTTTCATTCATGGCAGAGTATTTTGCTGACAGGCAAGGTATTTTCAGAACAATTCTGGGAATGCTGAGTAGCGCGCTTGTAGCCTCTACATCTTCCATTTTTGTATTAGGGGTTGCTCCGATTGCACTCATGATCCGCTATTCTCCTTTCCGGATGCCTTGGTATATCAATCTACGTCGAGTCAAGAAGATAGCGTGGATGTCATTTTTGATAATTGGGCCATTGGTTGCCGCTCTCGTTCTGTCTTCCGGATACAGAGAAATACTTGGGTCGGCCACAGTGTCAAAGGGTGATACCGGATCCTTTATCAACCGAACGACATCGGACCTATATGGACTGCATCTGGCCATTGTGACTCATGGGCTTGGAGTGGGACTTGGTAGCAGCCGCTCCTCGAGCATGATTGCAACGCTGCTGAGCAATATAGGCGTTGCCGGTACCTTATCCTTCGGGATTTTTTACTTCAAGCTGTTCAAGAATGTAGCGAAGAGCCATGCTTGGCTTAGATGGGGAGCCTTAGCGTATCTTCTCAATGCGTGTATGGGACTTCCCGATATCACTATGCCCGTATTTTGGATTCCAATCTTCATCGCGATTGCATTAGAGGTTCAAGAAGGGCTGACAAGCAAGGCAAGCCGGAAAGTACCATTGCTGGCCTGTGACATGGCTTGAGCCGCCATAAACCTCTGAGTGGATTCTTCAACTCAGTTGCGCCACCCTATCTATGTATCGAAGCTTATGAAGAAAACGCTATGTATCGATCTGCGCTGGATTGACTCGTCCGGTGTCGGGGTTTACATCAAGGGCATTATGCCAGGAATCGTCGAGCGATTGCGCGACGTGTCAATTGTTGGACTCGGAGATCGCAGCCGTTTGCAGCAGTTCTCCTGGAGCCAGGCTGATAATATGCAGCTGGTTGATTGCCAGGCCGGACGCTATTCCCTTGCTGAACAGATACAGCTCCCGCTTGCGATTCCCCGTGGCACGGACCTGTTTTTCTCTCCTTACTACACGATTCCAATGCTTTATCGGGGACGGCTGGCGGTTACAGTTCATGATCTGAGTCATCGGGTTGTTCTGGAGATTATTGGCGATCGCAAAAAGAGGATCTATGCCGAAACCATGTTCCGCGCGCTACGCAAACGGGCTTCTGTCATTTTTACCGTTTCGAACTTCAGCAAATCTGAACTTGTTCGTCTAACCACGGGACGACGCGAAGACAATATCATCCCGACTCATCTCGGCATTTCGACCGAGTGGTATGGCGCCGCTCAGCTGCCGCGTACACACACTCGCCCTTACTTCATTTATGTCGGAAACATCAAACCCTATAAGAACCTTGGCCGCCTCGTTGAGGCGTTCCTCAGGATCAAAGACAGGGTGCCGCAAGACCTTCTCATTGTGGGACAGAGTGAAGGTCTGATTACCGGAGAATCGGCTGAGTTTTTCGAACGTGTTAGGGGGGCTGGTGAACGTATTCGACTTACGGGCCCCGTTCCCTACAAGGAATTGCTCTCGTTGGTTGGACATTCCGATGCACTGGTGATGCCATCGCTTTATGAAGGGTTTGGACTCCCGCCTGTCGAGGCAATGGCGGCCGGCGTTCCTGTTGCAGTGGCGAATGCAGCGTCTCTTCCCGAGGTCTGCGGAGATGGAGCACTCTACTTCGATCCTTTGGACGTGGAAGACATTGCCAACAAACTGGTTCGGATCGCATCCGATTCTGCTTTGCGTAAGCATCTGACGGAAAAGGGATTGGGTCAAAGCAGGCTGTACCGCTGGGAATTTTGCTCGACAAAGACCGCTGACGGGTTACGGGCACATTTGGAATCCGATGACGGGCAGATCATTGATTCTTGAGTTCAGCCTCGGTCACTCGTGCCGGGTGCCCTTTACAGAGGGTCTTCCTGCAGATTGGCAGATGAGAGGTGAACCAAAATGGGAAGCTTTGAGCATCCACTTTGCAACATTTCCTTGCATGACGTGTCATAGTTGATACGTTGAATATGTGTTCTAATTGAGGAAGATGGAGGCCCTCCCCGATGCGTGTTCTATTTCTTAATCCCCCATTTCATCCGCGATTTTCGCGTGAGCAGCGCAGTCCTGCCGTGACCAAGAGCGGGACGCTTTACTATCCCAAATGGCTTTCGACCGCGGCGGGGGTCGCGATCAAAAACGGGCATGACGTCGATCTTGTCGATGCGCCCGCGGGCGGGTTTTCGGTCCAGGCGGTCATCGACCGGATCACGGCGAAGAGCATCGAAGCTGTGGTCTGCGATACTTCCACGCCCAGTATTCTCAACGACGTAAGCGTCGTCGAAGCGCTGATTGCCGCCCATCCGTCTCTGCATGTCCTACTGGTGGGACGCCACGTCTCGTCGCTTCCGCGGGAGACGCTCAAGATGTCGTCTGCTCTTCAGGCCGTCGCGATTCGTGAGTACGAGTACACGGTGCGCGATTGGCTTTCGGCGAAAGAATGCGGTGCGGATTTGGCGACGGTAGATGGTCTGGTCTGGCGTAACGCAGCCGGAGAGATTATTTCCAACAAACAGCGCGAAGCCATCGAGAACCTCGATGAGTTGCCTTTTGTCTCTGAGGTTTACAAGCGTTTTCTGCATACGCCCGACTACTTCTACGGTCACTCGCTCTGGCCGCTTGTCGTCTTCGACACGAGCCGCGGTTGCCCGTATCATTGCTCCTTCTGCGTATATCCGCAGACCTTCAGCGGGCACAGGATGCGCTTCCGCTCGGTGTCGAACGTCGCCGACGAGTTTGAGTTTGTTGCCCGCGAGATGCCCGAGATTAAGACGGTCATGCTTGAAGACGACACGTTTATTGTCAGCAAGCCCCGTACGCTGGAGTTGGCCAATGAGCTGATTCGCCGCGGCAACAAGCTGCCCTTCGACGCGAACTGCCGTGCCGATGTGGGCTCCGATGTTGAATTTCTCTCGGTCCTGCACAAAGCTGGCGCCCGCCTGTTCTGTGTTGGTTTCGAGAGCGGCGACGTTGAAGTCATCAACGGCATGCACAAGAACAACGACGACCGGCGCGATGCGAAGTATCACGAGGAGGCACACCGCTTCGTTCGCCGCTGCCGCGACGCCGGCATTATGGTGCATGGCTGCTTCATGGTCGGCAACCTGAACGAGACTCCGGCCAGCATGGAGAAGACTCTGAGCTTTGCCAAGAAGCTCTGCCCGGACACCGCGCAGTTCTTCCCCATCATGGTGTATCCGGGAACGGTTGCCTATGAGGAAGCAAAGAAGCGCGAGTATATCCAGATTGAAGACTGGGGCGCGTGGCTCACGAAGGATGGCCTTCACAACAGCGTCGTCACACTGCCCCATATTACGCATGAGCAGTTGGTCAGCTTCTGCGACCGTGCGCGCCGCAGCTTCTACCTGGCGCCGAAGTATCTCGGATACAAGCTGAAGCAGTCACTTACAGATCGTCGTGAGTTGCAGCGCAACGTCAAAGGCTTTCTAACGCTTTCGAAGTATCTGGTAAAGGGAAGCCAGCACGACAAGAGCGAGAAGGCCGATGCTGCAAGCAAGCCCCAGGGCGCAACGGCTTAGTTTGCTGATTCGATGACTGACCAGGCACAGAACACAGGCTCGGGGCCGGCATCCGGAGTTGCATCCAGCTCCAGACCGGCCTCGATTATTATCCCCACATTCAATGGCGCAGCCCGCATCGTGCACTGTCTTGATGCTCTAGAGCCTCAGGTAGCCGGAACCGGCATCGAGATACTCGTCGTCGATGATGGCTCAAAGGATGATACGGCGGCTGTGGCGAGTCGTTACCAATCAGTTCGAGTCATCCGGCAGAAAAACGCTGGCCCTGCTGCTGCACGCAACCGCGGAGCGCAGGAGGCACAGGGTAGGATTCTCCTGTTCACCGACGATGATTGTGTTCCCATGCCCGACTGGCTTGACGCGATGCTTGGAAGCTTTCGCGACCCGGAGATCGTCGGCGCGAAGGGCATTTATCGCACACATCAAAAGAGTCTCGCTGCGCGCTTTGTGCAGATAGAGTACGAAGACAAGTACCTGTTGATGGCGAATCAACCGAGCATCGACTTCGTTGATACCTACTCGGCTGGTTTTATTCGTGAACGCTTTTTGGAGATGGACGGCTATGACCAATCGTTTCCTGTGGCGTGTGCGGAAGATATTGAGCTCTCTTATCGGATGTCGGCGCGTGGATGGAAGATGGTGTTTGTGCCTCAGGCCATTGTGTATCACACGCATCCGGCTACGTTTTCGAGCTATCTGAAGAAGAAGTACAAATTTGCCTACTGGCGTGTGCTTGCCGTGCGCAAGAACCCCGGCAAAGGTGTTAAGGATAGCCACACACCGCAGATGATGAAACTGCAACTGCTGCTTGCGCCAGCGCTGGTGGCCTCCGTTATCTTCGATCTGATCGTGCGCCCTTCGGTCCCGGCTACGGCTGTTGTTCTGGCGGCCTTTCTGTTGAGCACTTTGCCGTTTGCATTGCGCGCGTTCAGGAAGGACCCGGTGGTTGGTCTGCTCTCACCTATACTGCTTGCCGCGCGTGCTTGCGCACAGTTTTTTGGTGTTGCTGCTGGCATATTGGGCGCAAAGGTTCGATCACCTAAGCCGGCAATTGCCTGAAAGCAGGCATCCCTCAGTCAAACTTCAGCGTGTTGAGTCACGGTGCAAATGCAGCTCCGGAGTCCATGTGAGTTCGAGCCATGCGCTGGTGTTGTGGTGCGCGCCGGGCAGATAGGACGGGAGCAGGAAGCGCTCGTACTGCACGAAGGTCTGGGCCTGGAGGTGGCGGTTGATGGCGTATGAGCCGTTGATGAAGCCATCGGTCACGGTTCCGCCACCAGGCAGGAAGAGCGTCCCGACTTTGTTCTGCCGGTAGCCTGCTTCGACGCGGGTGCGGGCCGAGAACCAGTAGCCGGTGCGGCCTTCGATGGCGCGGGCATCGCGACCTACGGCGTTGCCGAGCAGAAACCCTTTGTTGGTGTTGCCGTCGAGGTACTGGTTGTTGATGAAGAAGTGCGTGTTGCCGAAGTCTTTGAAGAGGCCCTCGGAGCTGGCAGCCTCTACGCGCAGATCCATATGCGGCAGCCAGGGTAGACGCGCGAAGTAGATGCCCGGGTTCCACGCGGCACGGCGCGGCGCTGCCATTGGGTTGGGGTCGTCGTCCGAGTAGGAGTCGGCATAGAGCGTCACATATTTGTGGAGATAAGGCAGGTGCCAGCGGAAGCTGAAGTCGCTCTTGCGGTCGCCGGGGTCTTCGCGGTCGCCGTAGCTGGAACCGGCGTTGCCTGTGTAATCTCCGGTGGAGTTGAAGCTGAAGACGTTCTGCTTGAAGCTGTGCAGGGTGATGGGATGGCCGACACCCCAGAAGATCGACCAGCGCGTAAAGCTGATCTCCAGGTTGTCGCCGAAGTTGAAGTCAGCGACCTGGCCGTTGAACCAGGGCCGGGCTGTGTAGTGGTGGCCGGAGAGCTTGCCCAGCACGATGTCGAAGCGATACGTCCCCCAGGATGGAACGAGCGGCAGAGGGTGCGGGCGCGTGGAGACGAAGCGCAGGCTGTAGGTCGGTTCGGCGTTGCTTGAAAATGCCCACGGGCCCATCGTGGTCGGGCCCCAGAAAAGTTCCTGTTTGCCGAACGTCAGAGCGTTGCCTTCAAAGGCGTAGCCGGCGTAGAGCTCGATGGGGCGCTGGCGGTTGTAGGCAGCATATCCTGGCACAGGTGCTATTACCGGATCATCTGGACTGACGCGGTCCAGGTTGTTGATGAGCTGGTTGATTGCCGGAGTCTCGTTCGGGCGGCCGGGGTCGCGCTGGGCCTCCTGGCGATCGTAGAAGAAGAGTCTGCCCTGATGTGCGCGGATGGAGTATCCGGCGATGGCGCTGGTGCCGCGACCGAGCGGGCGGCCGTAGTCGTTCCACCACGTCTGGCCGAAGTGGAAGCTGTCGTGGAGGGCGGGCCCGGCGATGGTTCCCACGCGCGCATAGGCCGACTCCAGATCGAGCGACTCGTAGCTTGATGGCTCCGTTGCCAGCTCTTCATGCAGGTCGTTAATCAATCGCGTGGCTTCGCGAATCTCTGACGGCGAGAAGGCATAGGTCTCGCTCAAGAGATCTTGTGCGAGATTGAGCTGACGCAGGCACTCCTGCCGTGTCCACGGACGGATTGAGACGCTTTGGCCGGGGATGAAGCCCATTGAAGAGAGCCGCTCCAGCGCAGGGTAGACCCAACTGTCCATCGGTACATTGGTTGAACCGATAGCGTCAGGGTCGGTTATTTCGGAGTAGGGGGTCGGCTTGCGGTGCTTGATGGGATCGGGCGGCAGCGCTTGCGCGGCGCGGGCTACGGCAGCTTTTTGCGCGGCGGTGCGTGGCTTGCCAAGATCGTCTGGCATCGGCGCTGTCCCGCCGAAGAGACTGAAGTTATGGTGAGCGTTAAAGACGTAGTGGCCGATGAGCCAGCCGGTGGCACTGCCTACCAGTACATCGGAAGGGAAGTGCTGGTCTGCGAGTACGCGGCTTACGCTGATGCCCGTCGCTGCGCCATATACAACCGTGCGTGCAAGCCAGCCAGGGTACTCATCGCCAAGCACCGCAGCGAGGCTCCATGCTGCGGTTGCATGCGTGGAAGGAAAGGAAGAGTCAAGCGAGCCGGAGTGGAAGAACTTTCCTGCAGCGTCGTTGACGTTGGGGCGCTCGCGGCGTGCGATGAGCTTGATGACTTCGTTGACTGCTAAAGCATTGCCTAATGCTTCACCGCTCAGCAAGCCGGTCTCGTGTGCTTGTGGCGCATAGTGCCCTAGGCTCCAGACGTACATCCCTGCGGGCAGCGCGCCTAGCGCGACCACGCCACCGTCGGAAAGTTTGCTGGCTCGGTCCTGGGCTGTGGAGTTGGTGTGAACGAGCGTGGTCATCGTGTGGTGGTCGCTGCCCATAAGCAATCCGGTTGCAGCCCCAAGCGGCACCAGCCACATAGCATCTTTCGGCTGGATGTGCAGTGGGCTCGTCCATATCGCTTTCTGGTCAGCGAGCACACGCCGTGGTGTGCTGGCCAGTGTGACATCTTCTGGGGCATCGAGCGAGGAAGATGAGTTCGCCGCGTTCCCGGACGGAGCGCGATGCGGCGTGGGAGCATCGGGGAGGGTTGCATTCTCGGCGGCGGGTTCTGTTTGCGCAAGAGAAGAGCTGCTGTCCTGCGCGGCGCAAAGGCGAACCGTGGCAAGATTGAGCAGCGCGACCAGACAGAACGCTGCGCTCCATCTCTTCAGGGTCGCGGGCATTGGGGAGGAAGATAAGTCAAAATTCACGGAACGCCGGATGCACCTGCTGGGATTTGTAATGGAATGCAATGATTTAAGCCTACAGGGACAGCGTGGGAGGGTCTAGTGATCATGTTGATGAGCGGACGACTGCGCCCCGAGCGGCTGATAGTAGCGTGTCTCAGGAGCGACGCAGCCGAGGCATAGAGTTTTGCCGCCGGTTTCCACCTGCCGGTCGTAGTTGATGCCTTCACCACATACAGCACACGAGATGCGCCCGGCTTTATATCCCGGCATCTCGCGCGGATCGAGCACAACGCTTACCCATTCTTCGGTGAAGAGATCTTCGTCGGCCAACTCGCGGTAGGCCAGCATCTGCTGTCGGTTTTTCTGTTCAATTTGTGGGTACAGCTCGCGTGCACGGTCTTTTGATGATTCAAGCGCAGCGATGCGAATCGCCTTGTAAGCCGGCGCTCCGTCCTGTTCCGGCAGCGGTGAGCCGAGGTCGACAAACGTGGCGGCCATCTTTCCCCAGTCGCGGAACTTGAGCGCGCGCTTGCCCAGCCGGCAGCCGGTGACTACGCCGATGGCATCGGTCGCGCAACGATCGATCTCAATGAACGTTACCAGACGCTTGCGGTCCGCACCTTTCGGGTCATCGATGCCGAGCCGCTGGCAGCCCAGCATGGCCATCCGCACGCCCAGGATCTGGCCTGCGCAAAGGTGCCCGTGCGCAACCTCTGCTTCACGAAGAAGTTCCTCGAAGCTCTGCATACCGTTGATGATACGCCGTGTGTTTTGCATGCAACGAAACCTCAATTGACGCGGCTCGATCCGAGCGGTAATATTCGATCCCCGAGGGCCCTGCCTATGAGCGAACTGACCACAACTGTTGGCGCTTTGTTGCAGCAGAAACCTGTGCAGGTCTGGTCCATCGAGCCAGATGCATCTGTTTACCGGGCCATCGAGATGATGGCCGACAAGCAGGTGGGTGCGCTGCTGGTCATCGATAAGGGCGTGCTGCGGGGCATTGTCTCCGAACGCGACTATGCTCGGAAGGTTATCCTGAGGGGCCACTCGTCAAAGGAGACGAGCGTTGCCGAGATTAT
This sequence comes from Edaphobacter acidisoli, assembly GCF_014642855.1. NCBI lineage: Bacteria > Pseudomonadati > Acidobacteriota > Terriglobia > Terriglobales > Acidobacteriaceae > Edaphobacter > Edaphobacter acidisoli. The sequence goes on from NZ_BMJB01000004.1 coordinate 70,586, forward strand.
GACCAGTCCGGTCATCTTCATCTCGCGCAATCACACGGTCGGTGATTGCATGCGCATCGTCACGAAGAACCGTATCCGCCATCTTCCGGTGCTGAAAGATGGTGAGGTCGTGGGCATGATCTCCATTGGCGACCTGGTCAATTGGGTCATCACGGAGCAGGAAAATACGATTCGCCATCTTGAGGCGTACATCAGCGGCTCGGCAACCTGACGGTGTGCCTAATCTTCTTCCAGTATTCCTGTCGGAAACCCATCGATGCTGGCCGTGTTCTTCTCGCGCCAGTACTGTTTGAGTCCATCCTGACCCTTGTTTTCGGCCCATCGGCGCAGTGTTTCGCGCTCACCTGTGTAGTCGAAGAACGGCACGTTGTAGCCGCATGAAGTCTGCACCATCTCGACATCCAGCATCACCATCTGGCGAGCGCCCGGTGTCTCAGATCCTCCAAACGCAGATGCCAGTAACTCCGCATACTCGCGGCTATGATGGGCGATGGTCCTGCCGTGACCGTACAAACGCAATACCATCGGAGCGCCGGTAAATGCGCAGAACATCAATGTCAGGCGCGGGCTCACGCGCAGGTGCGCGGCCGTTTCATTGCCGCTGCCAGTCAAGTCGAGATAAACCACTCTGTATTCGTCCAGCACCCGCAGCGAAGCTACGTCGCGCGGCGATACATTTACGCGTCCCTCAAGTGCCGCTGAGGCATTGAAGAATACCCGTTGGGTCAGGATGAACTCACGGTGCGCCGGTTCAATTCGTTCAAATCGTTTTCCCATCGTGCGGATTCCTCTCAGTTATCGTCTGAGTTGTCTCCTTCTTCGATGATCGAGGTTGACCCTAGGACGCTGTAAGTTGTCGCCTCGCCATCGGTGGGCTTCAGCGTTACCCGCACGGGCAGCCGTTGCCACACAGCCGGTTGGCAGACAGGCATGAAGTGATCTGTTTGTGGCCACTGGCCAATCAGTTTCTGCACAACGGCTCGCCGCGCGCCGACCTGGGCGACGACTGCATAAAGACCGCCCTTGGCTGTCGTCCCCACGCCACAGTATGCAGCATAGTCGCGATACCAGACCACGTCTGACACGGTTGAGTCGAAGTCTGGGAGATGCAGCGCGGTGATGTGGCCGGTCACCCGATCGACTGTCAGCCACGGTCCTGGCTGCCACATCCAGTGTGGGCTGCTGTCGGTGGGCAGGGCGTCATTGATGCGTAGCGCGCGGCGCACCGCAAAGGTGCGGTCGGTGATGTCGTGAACCTCGCCGGTGGTCCACTCCTTCAAACGATCATCAACGTACAGCGCGCGAACCCGCAAGCTAGAGGTCTCGTCGGCCTTACTGTCCGGCGTGGCATCGGTCGGCGTAAAGGCCACGTGGCGTACTGGTCCCAGTGTCACTGTGTGGACTTTGGGACCCGATGCAAAGACGATCAACGAGGATGGAAGCAACGAGAGAAAGAGCGCAACGCGAAGCTGCGATCTCCGAGCGAAGAGGGTGCCGGTGCAGAGAAAGGGCAAGTAGATGCTCGCTAGGATGAATGCTCGTCCCGCAACACTGGAACGAGCTTCGTCCGATTATACTCAGCGTGCAAGTCGAGGCGCCGTAGGGGACGAAAGTCCAAAAAGGCGGCTCTTAGTTCGACTCAGAAGCGACCTGTTTCTGGGCTGACTTTAAGGTCTCGCGTTGCTTCTCCAGATCGGCGTTTTGCGCTTCAACCTTTTTCCGTTCTGCTTCAAGGCGCTTATTCTCGGCATCCAGTTTCTGTGCTTCTTTAAGAAGCTCCTGGTTCTTTTTCAAAATGCCGCGCTGCACATCGAGTTGCTTCTGGAGCACCTTGTTCTGGCTGGAGAGATCTTCACGCAGCGCAGCAAAGTTGACCGAGGGGTCAGCAGCATTAGCGGGAAGAGCTGTAGCGCCAGTTGTCGCCGGAGCAGAGCTTACAAAAGAGTTGCTCTGGCAGATTGCTGGCATTGTCATAGACGCAGCTAGCAGGAGTGCACAAGTAGGAGAGAATCGCATCATTACACCTCGGCAAAAAGAAGTCTAAGTCGATTAGGCTTGCGGCAACGTTTCCGGGCCTGCGAGCTTCTAATTGCTGCAATGCTAATGCGCTGGCTACGAATTCGGTCAGCAACTATCGTCCCCGATGCCTGCCACTTTTGTGTCAAGTGGAAGAAAAGTAAGGGTCTCTGAAAGATTCTTCGCTCTTCATAGGAATTCCTGCCGAGGTACTGAAAAAGGTTCAAAAACTGTGGATTAGATTGTGGATTCGCGCCCGACACACGGCCTCCGCAGAGTAGTATCTTGGAAAGCAACAGTGCTGCCGTCGTGGCGGCGCGTCCGGCAGTACGCGGCGGGACAATTTTCTCAAGCAATGAAAGGAAAGCAACGAACATGTGGAAACCGAATCAGCCTGGTAGCAATACGCCCGCAACTCCCGAGCCGGTCCGTCCCTCGACCCCGGCGGCGGGATTTGAGACAAGCCCTGCGGCGCGTCCCTCTGTTGGCAGCGCCACCCCTGCGGTACCGACCGGCGAGCAAGCCACCATTGGCAAGTCCTTGATTGTGAAAGGTGAGCTGACAGGCTCCGAGTCTTTGTACATCGACGGTAAAGTAGAAGGCGCAATTAACCTCCCCGGCAACCGCGTCACTATTGGCCGCAACGGCCAAGTTGCGGCTAACATCGTCGCGCGCGAGATTGTCGTACTCGGCAAAGTGCGCGGAAACTGCCAGGCTAGTGATCGCGTCGACATTCGTAGCGAAGGATCGCTCACCGGCGATGTTATCGCTGCGCGCATCTCCATTGAAGATGGAGCTTTCTTCAAGGGTGGCATCGACATCCGCAAGCCCGGTTCTGAGTCAAAAGGCGGGTCGTCAACGCCCGTAGCTGAACCTGTTGCAGCCGAAGCATAAGCAGTACCATCATCAAAGCACAGCCCCGGCTTGCCGGGGCTGTGCTTTGTCTCTGCAAATCATTGCTATTCAATGGAGCCGAATCCAAGAGCCCGCTGAGTGTGGATGGCAGGTTGTCGTTCATGAAGGATGTCTGAGTTCTATTATCTTGTCAGACATTTCTTCCATTATTTTCCCCGCTATGCTAGACTTCCGGCTCACCAGAACTGACAGTCGCGCTGTTTTTATCGAAGTTGAGGGAGAACAGATGACGGTTACAGTTCTCCCGTCGGATCTTGATTGCGGACACCCACTCGAAAAACACCTTCTCCGGTGCTCGCCTCGACTTCTCGCGCCTATCAGTAAATAGGAGGAGGATACAGATGTAATCTAGCGTGGGTTGCGTGACAATCTACGGTATCCGTTCACATCATGAAAGCAATATCTCGCATGCAAGCGCGTTGCAAGCTGGTGGGTATGTTCTTCAGTTTTCTCTTTGCCCTTGGGGTTAGTATGGCCAGTTTTGGCCAAACCAATGTTGGCGACCTACCCAGCGAGATCCAGTCAATCATGGCAAAGCCTCGATACTCCGAGGCAACCTGGGCACTTCGCGTGGTGGACGTTAAGTCGGGGAAAGTGATCTACGACTTAAACTCACAGGAAAAACTGCTGACCGGTTCTGTTCGAAAACTTTACTCCGTTGCTGTAACTCTAAATCAACTTGGCACGGACTACCGATTCAAAACGCCTGTATTTCGGACCGGAGAAGTCGACGGGTCCGGCGATTTAAGAGGCGATTTGGTTCTGGTGGCAAAGGGAGACCTAACAATGGGTGGTCGGGACAACGGCGACGATACTCTTGCCATCACCGACTTTGACCATAATGACGCGAATGCTCTGGGAGGCGCGATTCTTACCGCTCCGGATCCTCTCGCGGGTCTCGACAAATTAGCCCAGCAGGTCGCCGCGTCCGGAATCACGAAAGTGTCAGGTGATGTCATTATCGACGACCGTCTTTTTGAGGCATTCAGAGTTCCCAATCAGAAGCTCTTGATCACGCCTATCGTCGTAAATGACAATCGCATCGATGTGACGGTTCTTCCGACCCAGCCTGGTGAATGGGCTCAGGTTGAATGGAGACCTCACACTGCAGCCTTCAATGTTATCTCGCAAGTGACCACTGTCGCTGCTGGAGGCAAAACCGATGTCACACTGATTCAAGTTAGTCCCAAGGAGGGAATTGTTAAAGGGCAAATCGCGATGGACTATGTTTCGCCTCTGCCCGGAGTGAAGACATTAGTGCAGACATTCAGACTGGACTACCCTGAACCTGCGCAAGACGCTGCTGCTTCCGACTATCCTGCCACTTTCGCGCGCACGACATTTATAGAGTCCCTGCAGAGGGCCGGGGTAAAGGTGAGAGGCCCGCTTGTTGGTCCGAATCCCTCCAATAAGCTCCCACCGCCGAACTCATACTGGGCGGATAGCCAGGTTGCCGAGTTAGTATCGGCGCCATATGCGCAATATTCGAAGCTCATTTTAAAAATCAGCCATAATCTCGGGGCCAATTTGAGCCTAATGCTCTTCGGACTCGCTCATGGCGTAAACACGATGCCCGATGCGCTTGAAGAGGAGCGGTCTACCTTAACTGGCCAATATGGATTGAATGGCGAGGGGTTTTATTTCCCGACGAACGGAAGCGGCAGCCCGGATAGCATGGCGTCGGCGGCCACAACCGTTGATTTGCTCACGTTCATGGCTGGCCAGCCAACGTTTCCTGCATATTTTGACGCGCTTCCGATCCTGGGCGTAGATGGCTCTCTTGCGGAAATAGGAATCGACAGTCCAGCCCGAGGAAAGGTATTCGCGAAGACCGGGACATTTCTTGATGGCGACAAAATCAAAGCGCAGGCGCTGGCTGGGTACATCGATACGCGCAGTGGCAGACGGTTGGCATATGCGTTGTTCGTGAACGACGCCGGAGAAATTACCGGCATCCCTGACGTGATTGATGTAATTCAAGATGAAGGCAAAATATCGACGATCATTCAGCAACTGAATTGAGACGGAGGCCTCCATGAATAATATTCGACGTAGTCTGTACGTCCTGGCAGTTTCTGTGCCGCTCTTGTATTCAGCTATAACGTCAGCCAGCGCCCAATCCTTTGCAGACGAGGCCAACGTTCCCTCCGACATCCGAGCCATCATCGACGGGCCGCGTTACAAAGGAGCCGTCTGGAGCCTCCGCGTAATTGATCTCGAAACCGGTCAGCCGTTGATCAATCTCGATCCACACCACCAATTCCTGATCGGATCGGTACGTAAGGTCTTTACGGTTGGGGAACTCATGAACGAGATAGGCCCCAGTCACACCTTCGATACTCCCATCTATCGCCGGGGCACGATAAGCGAAAAGGGCACCTTATACGGCGATCTTATCCTCGTCGCTTCGGGCGACCTCACCATGGGCGGTCGTACCAACCCAGACGGCACAGTCGCCATAACCGACTTTGATCACAACGAGGCAAATGCGCTAGGAAATGCCGAACTTACAAAACCCGATCCCTTAGCTGGATATGCCGCACTGGCCCATCAAATTGCAGCGAGTGGGATCAAACAGATAACCGGTGAAATTATCATCGACGATCGGCTATTTAAGCCCTACTACTTTCGCGAAGAATTTGATCTTAAGCCTATCTTCGTCAACGACGATGCGGTGGACTTGATAATCAATCCCTCGGATCCGGTGAATGTTGGAGAACTGGCTTCGCTCAAGCATCGTCCACATTCTGCTGCGCTGTCCGTCGATAATGCCGTTCGCATGACGGGCCCCGGTACGGATATCAACCTCGAACCCGGTCTTCCGCAATGTATTGGACAACCTAACTGCACGGCTACCCTCACGGGCGATCTTCCGATTGATTTCGTGCCTCTATTGACAGGCAGTTATCCTCTCATCCGCATATTCCGCATCGTCGACCCATCGAGCTATGCCCGCACTGTTCTCATTGAGAAACTCCGCGTTGCCGGTGTCGAGGTCGACGCCCCAATGGTTGAACCGAATCCCAGTCACCTTCTTCCCCCAAAGAATAGCTACGACCCAAACACGCGAGTAGCGGAGCTCAAGGGTCTTCCGTACTCCGAAGACGCCAGGCTCATCAATAAAATCAGCTACAACATCGGCGCCGATACCAGCCTTCTCCTATATGGCCTGACTCAAGGCGTCGATAACATGAAAGCTGCGCTTGGGGTAGAAAAGAAAAACCTACTGATGAATTACGGCATCAGACCCTCCGAATATTCCTTTGTCGACGGTAGCGGCGGCGGCGAGACTACTGCTGTAAGTCCAGCCGTCACTCACTTCCTTGCGGACATGTATCGTCGCCCCACCTTCCCTGACTACTTCGCCTCGTTTCCCATCCTTGGCGTTGACGGTTCTCTCGCGACCTTCACCGATTTCGAGTCCGATGAGACTCTTGCGCCCGCCAAGGGGCAAGTGCATGCCAAAACCGGTACGTTCATTCCACCTGGAGGATCGCTGATCAAAGGCCAAGCCTTTGCAGGCTACATTGATGCGAAAAGCGGGAGAAAGCTCGCCTATCTGTTAGTCGTTAACGACGCTCCATTCAAGACCATTGACGACGTCATACAGGTGATTCAGGACGAGAGCACGATCTCGGCAATCCTTTGGCGCGACAACTAGGCAAGCCGCCTAAATAGCAAGCATGCGCTCATGAAGAATCTTGAAGGAAAGTACGTGCTAATAACAGGATCGACGAGCGGCATTGGGCTCGGTATCGCCGAGGAATTGGCGAAAACAGGGCGCAATGGTCATTTTCAATGCGTTTTGGTGAGCCAAGCGCTATTGCCAGCTTGCAAAGAGAGAAGGTGTGCTCGCGAGGCTTTGCCGCCAGTAGTGCTCACCGGCGTGCGCTAGGTTTCATGAAGGCAAGGTGAGGATCGCGTAGCAACTCCCCATTTACATACTCGCTAAATCTGGAACCGGTTTTCCCGGCAAAGGTAGGCTCTCACCCGCACAACGGCCCAGTCCATGTGCATAAGGCCTCGATCAGGTCGTTCTCTGATTCCGGGGAGGGGCTTATATGACGAAGTGCGGCTTCACATCTAATAATCGTCAATAAAAATAAATTTTCATTGACAATACAACGCGCGATCTGCCATCTTGCTGTCTGTTCAAACAAGATGGTGAATTTCCGCTCTGTCACGGGTCATTCCTTCGCAAGGATGACGTGGGTTAGAAGCGGAGGTCCCGCTAGGTGAGCTATGCGAGACATCGGTAGCCGCTTGCTTTTCCGCAACAGAAATCAGGAGGACGTTGATGCGAAACATTTGGCGTAGGGGTGCAGCCATTCGAAATCTGGGCTTCGTCGCCCTTCTCTTCTGCACATTCCTACATATTGATCGGGCCTTCGGGCAGGCGACCAATCTCGTCGTCGACTCTCTGCAAGGCGAGGTCGACCAGAACGAAATCGACACCTACATCAGCTTCATGAACAACCCCGCAAATACAAACGCAACCCTCCCTACCAATGCGCTCGGCGACAACCTCGCCTTCGGCACGCCCGGCACCAATCTTGAAGGGCTCAATTACATGTACCGCATCGCCGGAGATCTGAACCTGACCACCGAGCAGATGCAGCTCATGGATCTTGCCATCACCTGGTCCGAGCGGTTCATCCTCCTGCGCAATGATCAGGCAATGGGACCGCACCAGGTCATGTGGACCGGCAATGTCGATCCCGTCTGGGTCACCTACGCCGCTACCAGCAGCGAGGCCGGATACGCCGGCTCGGAGAATGGAGATACGGCAGGTCACATTCTCTTCACCGCGCTCAACATTCTCGAAACGCCCTCCATCTGGAACCAGACAGTCCCCGATGGCGACCCTAACCATTTCGGAACCACTTATCTTCAGCGCGCCCAGACCTACATCAACATGATGGAGTACACCACGCAGAACTACTTCACCAAATACTTCATCAACCCCACCACCTACCAGATCGTTCCACCCACCTCTGCCGTCTGGGTCGCATTCAACGAGAACATGGATGCATGGAACCGTCAGTTCCTGCTGACCAACGATTATCTGCGTCTCGCGCAATGCCATGCCATTCTTGGCGATAATCCCACGTTGCAGGCCTTCTACACCAACATCGTCAAAACCTCAGCCGACGCCTTCATTGCCAATGCGCACCTCGTCACTGCATACGGCCAGGCAGCCTACGATTGGGGCTACGGCAACGAAGGCGACCTCCTCGGGCAAGTAACCGGCGAAAGCTCCAGCCATGCTTCTTACGACATGCAGGGCCTCGCTCGCGTCTTCGAGGCAGGTCCCGCATATACCTCCGCGACGCAGTCCGACATGCAGCGTTACGCCAACACAATCGAATACGTTCTCTTCAACTTTGCGGCTTACAACGCCAACCAGACCACCGCGTACTACAAGACCATCGATGCCGGCTTGCCGCCAGTTCCAGCCGGAACCGCAACGCAGGACTATCTCTATCCGCAGTTCTACTTCCTGACGCCATACAACACGCTCTTCTGGTCCCCTGCTGCATACGGCGCCGGAGTTCATAACAACTATCACAACAACCCCTACATGACTGCGGGCATTCTCTACTCCAAGCACTGGGTCTATAACCATCCTCAAGACCTCATCTCAGTCGCTTCCAACACCCAGACAGTCTCTGCTGGCGGTACGGCCACCTATACCGTGTCGACTACCTCCACCACACCGGTCGCACTCAGCGTGAGCGGCCTTCCTTCAGGAGACACTGCCTCGTTCGACAACGCATCAATCAGCTCAGGCACCACCGCAACCCTGACCGTCACTGCCGCGACCGGCAGCATCAACGGCAGTTCCCTTTTCACCCTCACTGGAAGCAACGGCAACGGAACTCAATCGCTGGGTCTTTCGATTGTCGTCACCGCTCCCGATTTCACCATCGGGCTCTCCAGCACCAGCACAGTCACGGCAGGAAACCCGGGAAGCTTCACCGTCACCATCACTCCACTCAACGGCTTCACCGGCAATGTCACGCTCAGCCCCGATACTCCGTTGCTCGAGCCAGGCACCAGCGTCACCTTCAACCCACCTGTCATTGCAATCAGCAGCGGAACAGGCGTCTCCAGTGTTGTCGCAGCCACATTGCCCACAACTCCCGGTGGAGAATGGCCCTTCGGTGTAATCGCGACCAGTGGCGCTACGTCGCATGAGGGCTATTCGCGGCTTACCGTAGAGGCCTCACAGCAAACCGTCAGCTTCCCATCCATCTCGAACGTGGTCTACGGAACCGCTCCGATTCATCTACAGGCAGCGGCAACCTCGAACCTGCCTGTCGCCTACACGGTTACTGGACCTGCAATCCTGACGGGCTCGCCTACGCTTCAAGGCCAAACCCTCACCATCACCGGTGCTGGCGTCGTTACTGTGACCGCTTCGCAGGCCGGCAGCAAATACGTTGCCGCGGCAACTCCAGTCGTACAAAGCTTCACGGTAGCGCCCGCAGTGCTCACCCTGGCTGCGCAGAATACGAGTATGCTCTACGGCTCTCCAGTGCCCGCACTCACAGCCAACATCACAGGCTACGTGAACGGCGATACATCAAGTGTTGTCTCCGGATCACCCGCCCTGAGCACGACAGCGACCAGCACTTCGCCACTCGGCACCTACCCGATCACCGTCTCTCAGGGAACACTGGCAGCGGCGAACTACACCTTCACCTTCGCCAATGGCGTCATCGACATCTACGGCGGCCGACGATAAAAGCGGCATCACTCGTCGCCCTGAACCAGTCGCATGAACCAGCCTGAAGCACAACGCGGATATACACGAGAAAGGAACCTTCAAATGAAAATGAACAAAGCACGAATCATCATTGCTCTCTTCGGCCTCTTCGCCGCACTCGCAATTGCGCCAATCGCGAGTGCGGACCCCGTATCAGTCTCCGGGTCCGGCACCTGGGACGCGGCCACTCCCACAACCGCATACAGCGTGGCCGGAGCAAGCTGGTATTTTTCTTTCAATCTACCCGACCCCATCGCCAGCAACCCATCCACGCAAGTCACCAATTTCACCTACGACCTCAACGGCTCTGAGGTCATCAACTCCATGCCTGGGGGCATACTCTTCTACTCGGTAGCGGATGGCGGAGGCTTCGATCTCTTCGTTCCAGTAGACAGCTCCTCGGGAGCCAGCATCATCAGTCTTTACTTTCCGGATGACGTAGGCAGTGACCTCTCACTCGCCTTCGGCAACTACAGTGCCGAAATCGGCCTTAATGACAGCCTCCTGCCCGGCTCCGGTGAAGGTAACGTGAATATCACACCTGAACCATCCAGCATTATTCTGTTAGGTACAGCGCTACTTATGGGGAGCGCGCTTATTTATCGATGTCGTACCATTAGAGCCTAGTTTTGAATAGAGCCAACGCGTGTCAGCTCTACTGCCCAATCATGGGGACACAAAATCAGAACGTCCAAACTAGCGTTCCCGCGTAATGGCCCTTTGTGGCCCCACAGTTGGCCCTATTGGGGCCTTCCTTATTCGCTAAGTTGTTGAGGTAAATGGTCGGGACGACTAGATTCGAACTAGCGACCTCACCCACCCCAATCCTCAACCTCACACATTTGGAATAATTTAGCAGCACTGAACAAATGGCTGCGACCAATGCGACATGAACGGCAACAGTGTTGGAAGTCGATCGATTCGAGCGCTGACTGGACGCAAATTCGAGTGCTGTGAATGTGAACTATGCTGTACCATGAGCGTCTAACTCCCTGGGAGCTTTCATACCTGCGAAAAGTCAATCCATTTTTCTGGTTGATGCTGGTAACGGCATTGATGCTGGCCGTGCCGCACCATTCGGCGCGCGGGGCATCGAGGCGCAGTGTGTCGGCTTCCAGGATGGCGGCGCCGGTTCGCGGTTTGTACCTGGCGCACTTCGACCGTCTGATGATCGGCAAGAAGAGCTTTCAGGGGGCAAATCAGCTTGAAGACGGCCTGCCTTCATCGTTGCATCGTCGTGTGCGACGGCCGGAGCTGGATGCTGCCAGAGCATGGTCGGCCCCTACTGTGGCTGAAACCGGCGTTCTATGCGGATTCACAGTTGACGTTCCTTCCTTAGCCTCAATTCGATTGCCGGGGCGCTCACCCCCTTCGTGTTGATCCTCTCTGAAGTTCAGAGCCAGTCTCATATCAATTCATAAGTGTGCTCGTAAGTGAATGCAGTCTGTGTCTCTATGAGAGATGCATGCACTGTTTACTCACATATAGCGCAGCTGTTTCTACGGGCTGGCAGGCGACGAGGTGATTTCCTCAATGCGAGGCCACAGGTACGCCCGAGGTACATCGGTTCGTGACGAACCACTTGCTGGAGGCTGAGATGCTGACCGAAAGCAGAAATAAGGTTTATTTAATTGGCCCCGCAGCGGTAATTGCGGCATTCCTATGCGCGGGTGCGGGTGCACAAATTGGAGCGCAGGCTGGAACGCCAGTGGCAGCCACGCAGGCGCGGCAGTTCACGGTGCAGGAGGCAGTAGACTATGCGCTTGCCCATTACCCCGCAGTGCGCGCCGCACTGGAGCAATACAACGCCGCACGGGCCGGAGTGGGTGTGATGGAGACGAACTACCTGCCGCGGCTTGACGGCGTATGGCAGGGCGACCGTGGCTCACGCGAGAGCGTTCTTGGTGTGCTGTTGCCGCAAAGCCCCAACATTCTTACAGGAACGCAGGGAAGCGTAACGCCACACTCGAACCGTCCTTTCTGGACATCGGGAGCGGGGCTCCTGCTTTCGTGGGAGCCGTTTGACTTCGGCTATCGCCACGCGCAGGTTGGCTCGGCGCAGGCGACGGCAAACCGGATGCAGGCGCAGGTGGAGCTGACGCGACTAGGGGTTGCCACTGCGGTGGCAGAGGCGTCGCTTGCCGTGCTCGCTGATGAGCAGCGTGTCAATGCATCGCTTGCGGATGTGAGCCGCCGCGAGGTGTTTGACAAGTCGGTTCACGCGCTGGTGGATGCGCACCTGCGTCCTGGTGCGGATGCTTCGCGTGCCGATGCGGAGTTGGCCGCGTCGCGCACGAGGCTTATAGAGGCGCAACAGAACAGCGAGGTTGGAAGCATTGCACTGGCGCAGGTGTTGGGGCTGGCGGGAACCACGGTGCAGATCACGCCTGGGCCGTTTTTGACGGTCCCACCGGAGCAGACCTGGACGCAGGCCAATTTGGCTGAGCACCCAGCGGCAGTTCTGCAGCAGCGGCAAATCGATGAGGTAAACGCACGCATCACTGCGCTGAATCATTCTTACTACCCACACTTTATGACAGAGAGTTTGATCTCGGCGCGTGGCAGCGGCGAGGAATCGAACGGCGATGTGAAACCGGGGCTGAACGGGCTGGGCTTTGATGTTTACAACTGGGAGGCTGGTCTAACCGTACAGCTTGATCTGACGAGCATCTTTGCTATTCACGAGCGCAAGAGGGTTGAGGTTGCCAACCGCAGACAGCAAGAGGCGCTCTATGCGCAGACCATGCAGGCGCTGACCAGCCAGCAGCAGACGGCGCTGGCGCAGCTCGATGGAGCGCGACGGGTTGCACAGAATACTCCTGTCGAGCTGACGGCGTCGCAGCAGAGCGAGTCTCAGGCGGTTGCGCGGTTCCATGCGGGTCTGGGGACGATTGTGGATGTAGCTGAAGCGCAGAGCCTGCTGGCGCAGGCGGAGATGGACGATTCACTTGCGCGCTTGAGCATCTGGCGGGCGCTGGCAGGACTAGCGGCAGCCGATGGCGATCTTACGCCATTCCTGGATGCCGCACGGAATGCGGCTCCTGCGCCTACTCCTGCTCCTGGTCATGGGGGGAACTGACTATGTGGCTGGTACATGCAGCTTTGCGGCGTCCCATTACTGTATTGGTGGCGGTGATCGCGGTCGCGCTGTGTTCGGTTCTGGCGCTGACGCGGATGCCGGTGGATATTTTCCCGAACCTGAATCTGCCTGTGATTTATGTTGCTCAGCCGTATGGCGGTATGAGCCCGGCGCAGATGGAGGGCTATCTCACCTATTACTACGAATCGAATTTTCTTTATATCTCTGGCCTGGAGAGCGTGGAGTCGAAGTCGGTGGAGAACTTCGCGCTGCTGAAGCTGTCGTTTCGTCCGGGTACAGACATGAACCAGGCGCTCTCACAGACTGTTGCGTACATTGAGCGTGCCCACGCCTACATGCCAGCAGGCACTGTACCGCCTTTTGTATTGCGGTTTGATGCAGGCAGCGTACCGGTGGGCTATGTGACGTTTTTTAGCAAGACACATAGTGTGGATGAGCTGCAGGACCTGGCACTGAATCGGGTGCGTCCACTGTTTACTACGCTTCCAGGTGTTTCCTCGCCGGCAACATTTGGCGGGAGCTCGCGCACGATTGTCATTAAAGTTGACCGCGACAAGCTGAACAGTTACAGGATGTCGACCGGAGAGGTGGTGAAGGCGCTGCTTTCGGGCAATGTGATTGCACCCTCGGGCGATGTGAAGGTGGGAGACCTGGATCGCATTACGCCGATGAATGGGGTGGTGTCTGACATTCGCAGCCTTGCCGATCTTCCTATCCGCACCGGCTCTGGGCCAACGGTATTTGTGCGTGATATTGGCACAGTCGAAGACGGCAGCGATCTTACGCTGGGCTATGCGCTCGTGAATGGGCGGCGCACGGTCTATCTACCTGTGACTAAGCGTGCTGACGCATCCACGCTGGACGTGGTGAATGAAGTAAAGGCCAGCATGGGCCGCTTTGCCAATGTTCTGCCGCCGGACGTTCAGGTGAGTTATGAGTTTGACCAGTCGGGACGGGTGCGCAGATCGCTGGCCTCACTTATCTGGGAGGGCGTGATTGGAGCGGTGTTGACCGGTCTAATGGTCTTCCTGTTTCTCCGCGAGTGGCGGAGCTCGTTCATTGTGGTTGCGTCCATTCCGTTTGCTCTGATCGCGGCAGTCGTGGGGCTATGGCTTGCCGGTCAGACGATCAACATCATGACGCTGAGCGGGCTTGCACTGGCTGTCGGCATTCTGGTGGATGAGGCAATGGTGGAAATCGAAAACATTCACCGCAACCTCCAGATTACGGACAATATACCCCAGGCGGTGTTGGATGGGACGCGCGAGACGATGATCCCACGACTGCTGGCAATGCTGTCTATCCTTGCGGTATTTGTGCCGTCCTTTCTGATGGTCGGCGTGACGCGTGCGTTATTTATACCGCTTTCGCTGGCGGTAGGCTTTACGATGCTTGCCTCTTACCTGCTCTCGAGCACGTTTGTTCCAGTGCTGTATATCTGGCTGAACCGGAGCATGCACCGCAGTGTGGAGGAGAGTACAGGACGCAGCCGTTTTGACCACTTCCGTGACCGCTACACGCATCTGGTCCAACGCTTGCTGGGACGCCGCAAGACAATTGTTGCAATCTACCTGGTTGGCGCGGCAGTGATTCTGGCACTGGCCATACCCAAACTGGGGAGGGAGATTTTCCCGCACGCTCCGGAGACGCAGTTCCAGCTTCGTCTGCGCGCGCCGGCCGGAACCCGCATTGAAGTTACAGAACAGATCGCGCTGAAGACACTGGATGAGATCAAGCGCATAGCGGGACCGGAGAATGTAGAGATCAGCCTGGGATATGTGGGCACCTATGCGCCGAGCTATCCGGTGAATCTGGTGTATCTGTGGACCAGCGGGCCCCAGGAGGCTGTGCTGCGTATTCAGCTCAGGAAGAGCGCGCGCATTCACATCCAGCAGCTTGAGGAAGAACTGCGGCCGGTGCTGGCGCGTGATTTTCCCGGAACAGCTGTGACATTTGAGTCCGCCGATATCGTGGACCAGATCATGGATTTTGGTTCTCCGACACCTATTGAAGTTGCTATACAGGGGTTCGACCTGTCTACGGATCACGCCTATGCGGAGCGGGTGAGAGCAGAGCTGGGGAAGCTCGATCATCTGCGCGACCTGCACTACGCCCAACCGCTTGAGTATCCCAGCCTGAACGTAGATATAGACCGCGTGCGCGCCGGGCAGCTTGGCCTGACTGTGGAAGATGTTGCGCGGTCGGTCGAAACAGCGACGTGGTCGAGCAGGTTTGTTTCCCGCAACTTCTGGCAGGACCCCTCAACTGGTGTCGGCTACCAGGTGCAGGTCGAGGTGCCGCAGGGCGAGATGAAGTCGATTGATGATCTGGCCAATGTCCCACTGATGAATGGCGGGTCCTCGAACCATCCCAACGTGGGAGATGTTGCAAATCTCTCGTATGGGCAGGTCACAGGTGAATTTGACCGATATGACATGCAGAGGATGATCTCACTCACGGCAAATGCTGTGGGTGAAGATCTGGGCAGCGCGGCCAGCCAGGTGGAGCAGGCGCTCCAGAGGGCTGGCGCTCCGCCGCGTGGCGTAGAGGTGCAGATCCGCGGACAGGTTACACCCCTGCGGCAGACGATGCATTATCTGACGCTGGGTTTGTTGATTGCCGTGGTCGCCATTTACCTGTTACTGGCGGCGAATTTCCAGTCACTGCGCCTGGCGCTGGTTTCGGTCTCAACCGCTCCGGCGGTGATCTGCGGCGTGGCGCTGATGCTGCTCATGACAGGCACCACGCTGAACCTGCAATCGTTCATGGGCGCGATCATGGCACTCGGCGTCTCCGTGGCCAACTCAATTCTGTTGGTGACGTTTGCTGAAGAGCACCGGCGCCAGGGAGATTTCTCATCCGTGGATGCGGCAGTGTTTGGCGGAGGGACGAGACTACGCCCCATTGTGATGACCAGCATCGCCATGATTGCCGGGATGGTCCCTATGGCTCTGGGGCTGAGCGAAGGAGGACGTCAGGTGGCGCCGCTGGGACGTGCCGTCATCGGCGGACTGATGGCTTCGACTATCGCAACACTGCTTATCCTGCCGGCGGTATATTCAGCGGCGCAGGAGCGCGCGTCGAAAGCCTCAGCCTCACTGGACGTGACCGATCAACATAGCCCTTATGCATCGCTGTGATTTTAGGAGAGTCATCATGCACGGAGAATACTTGATTCACCGCGATACACCACGGATGCCTGGATGGTCCGCGATGAGCATGCTGCTGGCGGCTGGAGCCATTGCGACCGGACTGGCTCTTAGCGGGTGCGACTCGCGGATGAGCGGCCCCCCAGCTTCGGCCGCAGCAGTCTCCAAGGTTACGCAACCGGTGCAAGTGGACACGGTGCGTGTCATTTCGAAGCGCCTGAATATGGAGATCAACCTGCCGGGTGAGTTGCAGCCGTATGAGGAGGTACGCATCTTTCCGCGTGTGAGCGGGTACCTGAAATGGATTGGTGTGGACCGTGGGTCGGTTGTAAAACAGGGCCAGCTTGTTGCGGTTCTGGAAGCTCCCGAGATTGTGGCCCAGAAAGCCGAGGCACAGGCCAAGGTGTTCAGCGCCGAGAACCAGCGCCTGGCGAGCGAGGCCAAGCTCTCCGCCGACGAGAGCACATATGAACGGCTCAAGGATGCTGCGAAGACCCCCGGTGTCATCTCCGATGAGGAGCTGGATGTTGCGCAGAGGACAGCCGAGGGCGACCGCGCGCGAGTGGTCGCCTTGCGCAATACGGTGGAAGCCGCCCGCGCCAATCTGCGCTCTGCGCTTGAAATGGAGAGCTACCTGCGTATCATCGCGCCATTTGATGGTGTTGTGACGAAACGGAATGTTCATCCCGGCGCGCTGGTGGGTCCCGGCGGAGGTTCCGGAACAGAGCAGTCGATGTTGCGCATCGAACAGATCGCGCATCTACGTCTGGTAGTGGCCGTCCCGGAGATTTATGTAGCTGGGGTAAAGCGAGGGGAGAAGGTCAGCTTTACTGTGCCTGCTTTCCCGGGCCGTACTTTCACAGGGGTAGTTGCGCGGCCGGCGGACTCGGTGGATGCGACGACGCGCACCATGCCAGTAGAGATGGACGTGTGGAACCGCGGCGGCGAGCTCCATTCAGGAATGTTCCCTGATGTGCGCTGGCCCGTGCATCGGCCTGAGCAGACGCTATTTGTTCCGCAAACAGCCGTGGCCCGCAATATGGAGCAGAGCTATGTACTATGTATCCGCGGTGGCAAGATTGAACAGGTGAGCGTTAAGACCGGTGGGACGGTGGGACGCCTGACCGAGGTCTTCGGCCAGCTTAATGCGGGAGATGAAGTGGCAGTGCATACGAGCGAAGACCTGCGTCCGGGCACTGCGGCGGTTGCTCATTTTGTGGCTGACGATGGGAAATAGGCATGGTAGGGCCACCATCAGGCGATAGCCATCAAGCTGGATATTGGCGACGTAAGCTCCTTGGGCAGGTGGGCATGCAAAAAATTGCATCATCGCTTAATTCAGTTGCTACAATAGCTTGCGCGTGGGTGGCGCGCCCGGTAGACGTATGACGCGGCGGCCGGATTTTCCACCGCTGTTCGGTGGCTTGACTTTCGATCTGTGTTGACTCCATGCGGCGCATTGCGCCCTGATTTTGGGAATTTACGATGACTCCCTGTTTCTGCTTTGGTTGGTTTGCTTCGTCATTCTGTTCGGTTCATCAAGCATTGCAAGGCGCATGGAAGCGCGGGCGCAATCCTGGCTGGCGATTGCGCGCGCGGCGTCTGGCGTGGCTGCCGATTCTGGCTGTGCTGTGTGGCGCACCTCTGGCCCATGCAACTACATTCACGGTGACTGCGAGCACGGATGCCGCGGCTACGACCACCTATCCCGGCGACGGTCCCGGTCAGGCAGGTGATTTGCGCCACGCGATTCTCAGTTCAGCATCTGGCGACACAATTGTGTTCAATTGTGGAAGCCCTTGTGTCGTTACGCTGAATGGCCCCTTGCCCCCAATTATGTCCAATTTAACCATCGATGGCGGCCTGCTGGGCAACACCATCATCGATGGGAACAGCCAGTATCGCGTCTTCTTTGTCGATATCGGTACGGTGATGCTTGAGAACTTAGTCATCCGCAATGGCCAGGCCCATGGTGGCAATGGCGGCGGAGGTCTTGCCTGCGGTGGTGGCGGAGCTGGGCTGGGAGGCGGCTTGTTTGTGAATGGAGTCACAGCAGCGGCTACCGTGACGGTGAGCAATGTGCTCTTCGAAGATGACAGTGCGGTGGGCGGGAACGGATGTGCGGCCTCGTCCAACATGGGCTCTGGCGGCGGAGGTGGTTTGGGCGGGAACGGGGGCAACGGCGGAATCATCTCCTCCTCCACCTATACCGACGGAGGCGGTGGTGGCGTGCTCGGTGCAGGCGCCGCTGGTGACGCCGTCGGCCTCAATGGATCTGCGGGAGGTGAGGGTGGCGGAGGCGGCAGCGACTCCAACGGAAATGTATCTTCTCTCGGCGGCCCGGGTGGAGCTGGATACGGAACGAATGCGACAGGGGGAATCGGCGCCTCGCAGGGAGGCAATGGAGGCTTCGGCGGTGGCGGTGGCGCAGCCATTACATTCGCCGGCATTGGAGGCTTCGGAGGCGGCGGTGGCGGTGGCGAAGAGTTGGGCGGTAACGGCGGGGCCGGCGGTGGTGGCGGAGGTTCCACCGCCGGTGGCACAGCTGGCGTGGGCGGTGTACTCGCAGGAGCGCTCAAGGGAGGGAATGGTTCAATAGCTCCTGGCAGTAGCGGTGGTGGCGCGGCCGGTGGTCCGGATATCTTTGTCAATCAGGGCACTCTCATTATCGAGAACAGCAACAGCCAGGGCGCCAGCGCGACCGGCGGAATAGGTGGAAGCGGCGCGGGCAATGGAGGCGCCGACGCGACGCCAGTTTTCAACTACGCGGGAACGGTTGACGGCTCGAGCACAAAAGGCCCGATTGCCAATGCTCTGCCTTACCCCATTCCTTCCTTCGTGGTGGAGACAACGTTGGACGATGCACTGGGTGTTGCGGGTGACTGTCCGGTGGGCGGCGGAGGAACGAGCTGCACGTTGCGCGATGCACTGGCGGCCTCGAATGCAAACGGAGGGAAGATTACGTTTGACAGCACGGTGTTTAAGACCACGAACACTGCAGCCCAGAACACGATTACGCTTTCGAGCGGGCTGATCGTTCCCGCGAGTACGACCATCGAGGGTTTGACGAGTGGCAGCGGTGCGACGCTGACAGACCTGGTGACGGTCTCGGGTGGTGGCTCAGGGAGCAACTTCTCGATCTTCACGGTGAACGGTGGAGTTACAGGAGCGGCGATCGCGAACCTGATTATCACCAATGGATATGTGGCCACACAGGGCGGCGGCATCCTGAACAATGGCTCGCTCACCGTGAGCAACTGCACCTTCAACAACAACTATGCGGGTGGCTATGTCACCGGCGGCGGAAATGGAGGCGGCGCGATCTATAACACCGGGACGCTGACCATCACGGGCAGCACGTTCGCGGGCAACACGTCCGCGCCAGGGGGCGCCATTGCTCTCACCGGTGGAACAGCGGTCGTATCGAACAGCACGTTCTCCGGCAACGCAGCTCTATCGTCCTACGCGGGTGGCGCAGTCTTTATTAACACTGGCGCTACGCTGACGGTCTCCGATAGCACTTTCTCCGGAAATTCCGGCGACGGAGGAGGGGCCATTATGGATTACGGCACGCTGACGATGAATAACAGCATCGTCGCTAACAACAGCGGCGATGGTCTCTACAGCAGCGGAACGTTGACGATGAGCAATAGCGTGCTCGCTGCCAACTCCGGAGGTGACTGCGTCGTTGGAAGCGGAAGCTGTCCGACGAACGGCACGAACGGCAATATCGTGGGTGTCAGCAGCGTCAATCTCGCTCCTCTTGGCGACTACGGCGGGCCGACGCTGACGATGATTCCGCTGCCCGGCAGTCCGGCGATTTGCGCAGGCCTCACGAGCGGCATTCCTGCGGGTGCCACTGACCAGCGCGGCTTCCCGCGTACGAACACTACCTATACCGGTTATTCTTCGAGCACACCCTGTGTTGACATGGGCGCGGTGCAGACCAACTACCAGTCCATACAGTTCAACGACACAACCTTTACGGCACTGCAAGGCTCGGCGGTCAGCTCGCCTGCGGTTCCGGTGGTGAGTGTTACGGAGAACGGGCAAAACCTAGGCGGCGTGCCAGTAATGCTGAGCGTAACCAGCGGGACCGCGAGCAATGTGACGGGACTTGGGCCGGTGACGACTGTGACCGGGACCGGTGCGACCTTTGGCTCCCTGAAGGCCACTGCGGGAGGCAGCTATACGTTGGGCGCGACGCTCAATCTTGTGGGATCTGATTCGATCACTACAGGTTCTGGGGCTGACCTGAGCGTCACGTCTCTGTTACCGACGGTGACTGCAGTGGCCCCCGATAATGGCCCGGCTGCTGGTGGAACAGCGGTAACGATTACGGGAACGAACTTCACGGGAGCAACGAGCATCAACTTCGGCAGCACACCGGCAGCGAGCTTCACGGTGGTGAGCGCGGCACAGATCGTAGCTGTATCTCCTGTGTCGACGAGCGCGAGTACGGTGGACATAGTGGTGACGACGGCGCAGGGAACGAGCGGAACGGGCGCATCGGACCAGTTCACCTATACGGCGGTGACACCGACGGTGAATACCTGGCCCACGGCGAGCGCGATTGCGTACGGTCAGACGCTGGTTTCGTCGACACTCTCCGGCGGGTCTGTATCGTACAACGGAGGCACGGTGGCGGGCAGCTTCGCGTGGACAACGCCGACAACTGCGCCGGTGGCGGGCACGCAGACGGAGTCTGTCACCTTTACGCCTGCGAACACGACGGATTACTACGCAGTCACCGGAACGGTCACAGTTACGGTGACGCAAGCTATGCCTACGGTGACCTGGTCTGCGCCGACATCGATCAGCTACGGGACGGCGCTGAGTGCGGCGCAGTTGAATGCGACGGCAAGCTACAACGGTGCGGCGGTGGCGGGCGCGTTCAACTACAGTCCTGCCGCAGGCACAGTGTTGTCGGCCGGTTCACACACGCTTTCGGTTAGCTTCATTCCGACGGACACGACGGACTATGCGACGCCGCAGCCGGTGGCTGTCGCTCTTAATGTGACCGGTGGCGAGTTGTTGGTGGTAGCGAATAATGCGAGCCGGGTGTATGGGGCGGGGAATCCTGTCTTTACAGGTGCGGTGACGGGTGCGGCGAATGGCGACACGTTTACGGAGAGCTACACGACCACGGCGACGCAGAGCTCGGGTATTGGCAGCTACGCGATTGTCCCCAGTGTGACGGGTGCGAACTTGAGCGACTACACGGTGAGTGCGACGAACGGCACGTTGACCATTACGCAGGCGTCGTCTGCCACTGTGCTGACGGCGGGCGCCAGCTCGGCTGCGCCAGGACAGCCTGTAACGCTGACAGCTACGGTGAAGGATGCAAGTGCGAATAGTACAGGAACGCCGAGCGGTGCGGTGACGTTCTTTGACGGCACGACGCAGTTGGGCGCGGCGACGCTGAGCGGAGGGGTGGCTGTGTACTCGACCACCGCGCTGGTGTCGGGAACCCATACGCTGGCTGCGGTCTATAGCGGGGATGCGAACTTTACCGGCTCGAATGCGAGCCTCGCGTCTGGGGTGGTGATTACGCCGCTCGACTTCACGTTGGGACTGAGTGGAATAGGCAGCCAGACGGTGGCTCCTGGAGGCACGGCAAGCTACAGCTTCCAGATTGCTCCTCTGTACGGCAGCTATCCGGCGGCGGTGAGCTTCAGCGTGACGGGGCTTCCGGCCGGAGCGACGGCGACGTTCTCGCCGCAGAGCATCGCGGCCAATGGAGGAAGGCAGACGGTGACGATGACAATCCAGACCGCTGCTGCGACGGCGAAGGTGGAGGGCCATGGCAGAGGCTATCTGCTTGCGCTGCTGGTGGTGCCGATGCTGGGCCTGCGACGACGAGGACGGATGCGGCTGGTCTGCGTGCTCTTCATGGTGTTGGGCGGCGCGGCTGCACTTACCACGCTGACGGGCTGCGGTGCAGGGGATGGCTTTTTCACGCAGCCGCAGCAGAGCTATGCCGTGACCGTGACCGCTGCCAGCGGGCAGGCGCAACACTCTGCGACGGCAACGCTGATCGTCGAGTAGAACCATGAGCAGCACGGCTGAAGCCCAACTCGCGGACGGCTGTCACTGCAAGGGATTTTTAAAAAGGAGTGGATGGAAGGGTGAAGATCTGGACTGGATTAGTCGTGGTATCGCTGCTTGGCGTGGCGGTTGGAGCGGGAGCACAGAGCAAGCCTGCGTCGGCGAACGGCGTCATCAGCGCGTCGGTAAGCTACAACGCGATGCATGCAGGAGGGGGGGCCGGCTCAAGCAGCTTCTGGACGCAAGGCGGAGGGGCCGAGGTTGCCGGCACGCTCGCCGACGGCTTCGGCGCAGTCGCGAACGTCACCGGATTGCACACGGCTAATGCCGGGCATGGTGTTCCGGTGAACTTGGTTGCAGCGACCTTCGGACCGCGCTATACGTGGGTTCCGCGAAGACAATCGTCACGCAGTGTGGCGATCTTTGCGCAAGGGCTTGTAGGTGAAGCGCATGGCTTCCATGGGCTGTTTCCGGCACCGGGAGAATCGATCACTTCGGCCAGTGGCTTGGCGGTCAATCTGGGCGGTGGCGTCGATTTGAGCATTAGGCGTCATCTTGCGCTGCGCGTGATCGAAGCCAGCTGGTTGCGTACGCAACTGCCTAACTCCGGCTCGAATGTGCAAAACAATCTTCTGCTCGGCGCTGGCATCGTCTTCCGCTCCAGGTAGTAAGCATTGGAGTGCCCAGCAAATTCTGTACCAACGGGAGTGAGACAACTGGTACGGAAGGAGCATGGTATGGGGAGAACGAAGAAGTACAGCCTGAGCAGATCGTCAAAAGGGCAAATCTGAAGAATGGTCGGGACGACTAGATTCGAACTAGCGACCTCACCCACCCCAATCCTCGTTTTGACACAATTTGAGTAACTTAGAAGCACAAGACAAAGCGCAAAAAGAGCGGAAAAGAATCCGACGAAACACTTATTGGACCCAAATTGGACCCGCAGATGGACCCACGCTGACGGTTCGCGATTATTAACGCGACACGAACGGCAACCAGCATGGGTGTCCTCCACACCAAAAGCCAAGACGGCTTTGGTCAGTGGTTTTAAGGTTCTCGCATCTGGAATTGCTTTTAAATTCGGGGCTGGGTACTGTGGCTTGAATGCGGCGCTGTTTGCGATTTCTTGTTTCACGATTCCTCAATCATGATCTGTATGAATTCCGGTTCGTTTTAGGGAGTTGGAACAGATTCAATTCCTGCTTGGCCACGTGTCCGTGCTGACCACCGAGAGGTATCTGGGCTGCAAGCAGAATCTGGAGAAGCCCGTCAATGATCGGTTCGGTTGTCTCTTCTCTCGGCCGGCCGTGGATTTACGGTAAGCCCTGATACCTCCAGTTGACCTCCAACTGCCCTTATGACTGTCATTCACGAGGCGGCGACTGATCGCTTCGCTGAGCAGGCGGGTGGCTGACGGATCAACGGGCTCTCGCAAACGCGAAAAAGCAGTTCTATGAAGTTGAGAGAAATCCCTGGGACCAAGCTCGGCGAGCCACTCGTGCTCGATCTCGGAGGGCACCTTCAGGGCCTTGGCCCAGGCGGCGTGGCTGTGCTTGGTGACTTGCTTTGGATAAAGCCTTCCTCCGATATGCCGATAAAGAAGCAGGAGACGAGTCCAATGATTCGGAGAATTCATGCGCAACAGGCGTTGGCTGATTCTGGTGCGAAATTTGTCACTGGGGCAATCAATGGCCTTCTGATTTCCATTGCCCTTTGGACATTGCTCGCAATGGGTTTCTATGCGATCCATGTGGCATTTGTGGCGCACATCAACTGGACGCCCAGATCCGGGCTGTGGTCAATAATAGCAATAGCGCGCTTGCTCCACAAGTAGTGGATTATCACGAGGCGTCTGCGCATTTGGATTCGATGACCTCGATTGGGTTCGAGCTATTGAGCTGGATCCTCGCACACCATCGCTTCTATTCACCCATTTACCAGCTTCTGCCGACTGTTGATAGTGATTATAGGACAATGAACCCACTGATCAGCGGTTGCGGTTCTGACCACGAGATTCACCATGTAGTTGCATAGTCCGTAGGAAATGCTGGATTATGTTGGTCCACGCGGAGCCTGCATGATCACGATCCTGAAGGGCCTCTTTTCCGTGAGATTCCATCGCACCAAGAAAAAGCCGCTCATTTGTATGGTGAAGCCAGAGAATTACAATCTAAGCAATGACAGGTCCCGAGCATATTCAATCCTTGGTCGCCCGCATCGCGCAGAGTTTAGTGGATGATTCTCAAGCGGTAATCGTCGAAGCTGTAAAGCACGATCATGGGACACTCTTGCGTATCACTGTCGCTCCAGGCGATATAGGCAAGCTCATCGGAAGACAAGGCCGCACAGCAAACTCCTTGCGCATCATTCTTGGAGGGATGAGCAACAAGATGAAGCATACATTTTTGCTTGACATTGGCTCATGAGGGGCACGCATCTGACAATTGTATTTCGCAGCACGCACGATTAATCCATCTCCCACGTCTCACGAACTTGACATTATTGCCGATTTAACTTCCAAGCAAAAAGTGCTTGGGAGGCTTCCGGTGAAGAGACATGAGGGCGCTGTATTCGAATTGATAACGCTTGGAATTATGATAACCACTCTGAGCGGATCAGCTAATTTACTGGCACAGTCATCCTCTAAAGCATTAGTTGCTAAAGTCAGCTCTGCATCATCACTTCCTCCTGATCTCCCAGAGTTCAGTGGGAACGGATCTCCTACATCCGTTCCACCTATGCCGCAATCGAAGTTGATGCTTTTACAGCAAGTAGAGGTCGTGACCGAAGACAGCAAGCCTCAGATCAACCCTGATGATGGGTTAAGCCGTTTGATCAAGAGTAATGACATCAAAGTGACGGCAGGGGCATACAACGACATACCCCGTTTCCTGCAGACGTTGCCGGGAGTGGTCTTCACCAACGATTCCCGTAACACCTATCTAGTTCATGGCGGAAACGACACAGAGAACCTGTACGTAATTGATGGGGTCGAAATCCCCAATATTAACAATATCAGTACGGCCGTATCTTCTGGAGGGTTTGTTTCGATCGTCGACACTGATGCGGTGTCGTCAATCAGATTTCATGATCAACTCTACGGTTCCGAATATTCTGGAACACTGTCCTCCGTCCTAGATATCAATACTGTAGCTCCCGAGGACACTCAGAGACATGGAGAAGTTTCTATGGGATACGCCGGCACAGGATTTGTGTTGGAGCAGCCAATAGGGAGCAGGATCGAAACGATGACCCAGTTCCGGCATAGCATCCTGAACTACTTCACAAATGATATCGGAATTGATGGGGTCCCTAAATACGAGAATTTGCTTTCGACGGCAACGGTTACCCTGACAGAACATGACAGCATCAAATCGCTATTCCTGCTCTCTAACGATAGCTTGAATATTCAACCGAACACGCTCGACTCTCAAGATCCTGGGCTTGTGAACACAGATTATCGAGGTAGGCGCAGCACAGGCGCAGTGACTTGGCGCCATACTGTTCCAGCCGGTGGAAATGATTTGCAATTAAACTATTCCAGCGTAACCACCAATACATTACAGACCGATGCCTACCATCAAAGAGGTTCTGTGTACAGCGATCGCTTGAATGAGATTCCTGTGACAGCGCGGTATGATGTTTATCGCCAATATGGGTCCTATAACTTTCAGGCAGGAGCAACCGCGAACATACATGCAATCAACTACATTATCAACCAAGCATCTGGCTATCCAAGCCCCTATAGTCTCAATCCTGCGCCTGTCGATAACTCCAATGTCTCGGTATCCATGTTGCCGAGAAACTATGCGGCTTACGGGGAGGGCGGAGCAAACTGGTTCAATGCAATCCAGATACGAGGAGGGATACGCTATGAGCATTGGGGGATTAACGATTCGTCTGCTTGGATGCCTCGGGCAGATATCAGACTCCGTGCTGACGAACACTTTTCACTGTTTGGAGGTGTAGCGAGCTATAGTCAGATGCCCTCTCTTCCCACGATGCTCGGCATCGCTCAAAATATTGCGCTTAAACCGGTCAGAGATGTCCAGAGTGAGTTTGGAATGATCTTCTCCGACGATTTTGGGGATCAGTTGGGTTTCACCTTCTACACACGTAAATATACGAAGTATCCAGTTTCCACCCAGTTCCCATCACTCAGTCTAGCTGATATCGTCGATCCCTTTGGGCTTCCGAACTTGTATATGCCGATGGTGAGCCTAGGTGAAAACAAGATCTCAGAAGGTCAAATGAGTATAACCACGAACCCAAAGAGGCGCGTCTCTGCCCAGGCAAACCTCACGGAACAAGCGGCTCTACTTAAAGCGCTAGATGGTATTTTTCGTCTTGGCAACTATGAAGAAAGGACACTTGCAAACGTTACTGGGACGTTTCGAATTAGTCGGCGGCAAACACTGACTGGACGATATAGCTATCACTCAGGAACACCATATACGCCATTTTTGCAAAACGAATCCGAACTACAGCAGCGTGAGATCTACGATCTTGCCAATATTAACTCCCTGTACGGCAGCAAGTACGAGCGAGTTGATGTCCACTACGAGATCAACATTCCGCTCTGGGAGAATAATCTAAAGATCTACGGTGGCGTTGACAATCTGCTAAATCGAAAGAACTATTATCAATATGTGTTACTTCCGCAATGTTATTCGTGCGGACCTTATGAGCTGACGCAGATGGGCATCTATCCAGATGGTGGAGTTGTTTGGAGTTTCTAAGAAATTGCGGTTCGGTTGACTGATTGAATCCCGGACGATGGTAATCAAATGTGGTTGCTTTGCCGAGAGTAACGCAGGTGGTACCTAAAACACATTGGAGAGCATGAGCGCTGAGGCTAAAGTGATCGGTCTGTGCCGGAAGTTAGCGTGGCATTGAACATAGGATGTTCCGCATTGCCATAATGAGGGATCATCTACGCTGCACGATCCTGTTCTCAACCAGGATCCGAGAGGTTAATAAAAGATAAGAAGTGTTCCAGTTACGGAACTTGAGCCACTCGTGAAGGCACTCTTTGTTCACTATGATTCTCGACTAGCCGGTGCGACTTCTCCTCCTGAAGAACGACGATTAGATGCGTGTATTCCTGATGCTCGCAGGATGCTTGGATAGGCAAAGCGGTCTGATGGCGAATTGCTTTTACGGTCAACGGTGAGGCGTCTTTCCACTGCCGCGTTGTGTCGTCAACTTGGAATGTTCGGGGCCCAAAATGAGATTATCGCCTTTACGCTGTAGTAAGCCCCGGCGTAGCCAGAGGCTGTGACATCAGGCTATATATGCTTTCGCATTTGGCCCAGCGAGCCGTCAAGTCTAGTTCATACACCGACAGGCTCGGAAACAAGTATCGCATTGACCATTCTCTAGAATGGTTGTCGGGCCGTTCCAAGACGGGACGCATTAAAATGCTGATCAACTCACTTCGAAGATCCTAAACCAAAGTCATCAGATGCCGATAGGTTGCTATGACGAAGGAGCCTCGAGTTCAATGAGACCTAATCGGTATTCGACACGTGTTGTTGGCAATCTCTACACAGACGATTGCGTAGACCCCTTTCTCTCCCCGTATAATTCTGGCGTTTCTTCCGATTGCGCTGAAGCGCTGCTTTGGCTTGGACGCGTGTGGAAATATTTGGCGATCGCATGGCTTCTCACTTGTGGAATCGGAAGCGCCATCGCCGAGGTGGCCTTCGTTTTCCCTACACCAGCATCTGTAAGCGGGAGCCCTGTGGTTCAGTCTGTACCCATATTGATCCAATCCGCCGGAACCCCCGGGGGAATCAAAGTGTTGACCGAGGGAGCATCAAACTTGGACTTCACATTTTCTGGAACGACCTGTGGGTCCGGCCCTTACGTGACAGGACAGACTTGCAGTGTCTCGGTTGAATTTACCCCCAAGTATCCTGGTATGCGCTTCGGTGCGGTGGTGATGATCGCTACTGACGGCCACATCATGGCTAGTCAGAGATTGTCAGGAGTGGGAATCGGTTCACTAAGTGTGATCTTGTCCGGTATCGTGAGCACCGTCGCTGGTAACGGGTGCGTAACAGACGTTGCGTGTCGAACGTCCGGAAGTACGCCAGCTACGCAGGGGTCACTCAATCTGCCGATAGCTGTCGCAACCGACGGTGGTGGAGATATCTATATCTCAGATACAGCTAACAACAGAATTCGAAAAGTCGACACTCTTGGCAACATCACGACAATAGCAGGAGCCAGCGAAAGCGCCGGCTTCTCGGGAGATGGAGGACCAGCTCTTACGGCCCAAATCAATACGCCATCTACAATCGTCATTGACGGAGCCGGGAATATCTTTTTCTCGGATGTCGGTAACGACGCCGTTCGAGAAATAAACGTCGCAACTGGCAATATCTCGACGATCGCAGGAACCTTAGGCACGGCAGGCTTTAGCGGTGATAATGGCCCGGCAACAGCTGCCTTACTTTCTGCGCCAGAGGGCCTCGCCTTTGATGCGAACGGCAATCTGTACATTGCTGACACAGGAAACAATCGAATTCGTGAAATAGATACGAATGGCACGATTACTACAGCAGCTGGTGATGGATCAGCAGCTTATGCTGGAGATGGTGGCCCTGCTGTTTTGGGCGAGCTCAACCAGCCCTGGGGAATTACTGTCTCTATCGATGGCAACCTTTATATCGCAGATTCCGGCAACAATAGAATTCGAGCAATCAATCTGACGACGGGGCTCTTGTCTACTGTGGCAGGCTCGAATACTGCCAGCTATTTCGGTGACGGTGGGCAAGCTTCCCATGCCCTGTTTAATAGCCCTACAGGTGTTACAGCAGATGCAGCGGGTAATCTCTATGTGGCAGATCATGGAAACAGCGCAATCCGAAAGATAAATTACGTAAGCGGCATGATCTCCACTATCGCTGGCAATGGAACCGGCCTCTTCAGTGGCGACGGCTCCAGCGCAAATAGAGCGACGCTGAATTTTCCCTATTCAATGATAGTTGATCAGGCTGGCAACCTCCTGATTCCGGATTACCTCGATCTGCGAGTGCGAAAGATTAGTGCAGTTCTTTCCGTAATTAGCTACCCAACAATGAAGGAGGGAAAAACGTCGGAACCGATGTATCAGGGCATCGAGAATGATGGCAACGCGCCGCTTAATTTTAGCAACCTTATGGCGACAGGAACCACAAGCGCAACACTAGACTTCAACCCAAGTGACCCGCTTACAACAACCTGTTCGACATCGCAAGCGCTATCGGTTGGGAGCACTTGTACGCTCGGCGTCGAATTTGCTCCTGTCAACGTAGAAAGCCCTGCCGCCGGCACCTTATACGTGTCGTCAGATTCCGGCAATAGTCCCATCGGTGTTGATCTAAGTGGGAACGTGCTATCAGTCGATCCTACTTCTACAACAGTAACATCAGGGTTGAATCCTGCCAGCGTTGGCATGGCTGTTACTTTCACGGCTTTTATTTCAAGCCCAAATAGGCTTACGGGAACGGTTCAGTTTTACGACGGATCAACGGCAATAGGTGCCCCTCAACCGGTCGATCCCAATTCAAGTACAGCCACTCTCACAACATCTTTTACGGTGCCGCAAACCCATAACATCTCAGGCGTCTATAGCGGCGACGACTATGATGCCGTAAGTACGCCGAATACTCCGGTTGCCGAGATCATTCAACAGGCGACCGCGCTCAACGTCATCCCGTCCGCAAACCCAGTTACTGTATTCGCTCCTTTATCTTTCAGCGCGAAACTTACAGGAGGAACTACGCCCCCAGCGGGGAGCATTGTCTTTATGGATGGAGCAACTTCTCTCGGCTCAGTGGCCCTCGATAGCAATGGTAATGCATCTTTTACGGCCCCTCCCCTAGCCGTTGGCACACACACGATCATTGCTAAGTTTGCGGGTGACTCAAATGATTTCCCGAGCCAGTATCAGCTTTCCGAAATAGTAGATCTCGCTTCAAGCGTGACGATGCTGGGTACCAACACTGCCATTGCCAAGTATTCGACGCCAATTACCTTCACTGCCACGGTAACCGGAGTCAGCTCGTCAACGCCAACTGGCAATGTCGAGTTTATGGATGGTGCAAACATTCTGGGCGCTGCCCCCTTGAGCACACTAGGTAGTGCAACCTATGTTAATTCGGCTCTCTCGGCGGGGACACACACCATAACTGCTGTTTATGAGGGAGATGCTGACTACTCGCCAAGCACTTCGACACAGATCATCACGGAAACGATCTGGCAGGTCCCGACAGTGACGGTCCTCAGCGCTAGTGCAACCAATTCAACGTCTGGTGCACCAATCACTCTGACCGCTATCGTAGCGGCTCAGGAAACCACTGTTCCGACCGGCACAGTCAAGTTCATGAATGGGAACATTCTTCTTGGTACTGGAACGCTCAGCAACGGCAAAGCAACGATTACGACCACTAACCTGGGTGTAGGAATGGACAGCGTCACAGCGATTTACAACGGCGATTCAAATGATGAGGCGAGCGAATCCTCCGCGGTAGCGATAACAGTTGTTCAAGCGCCCACAACTACGACCATATCATCGAGTCAAACTCCTCTTCCTACATTAACTCCTGTTGTTGTTGCTGCTTCGGTCTCCAACGGAAGCGCTCAGATACCCACTGGCTTGGTAACGTTTTCGGAAGATTCTGTGGCGATCGGCGTCGGGCAGCTTGACTCAACAGGGGTTGCGACGATTTCACTCCAGTCGCTGCCTGCCGGGTCGCACACCTTCGTAGCCAGTTATGCCGGCGATATGCTGGATGTTCCGAGCGTATCCGCGCCCTTTACGCAGACGGTTCAGCCGCGCAGCACGACGAATGTACTCACCACCTCATCTACTTCGCTTACGGGTGGCCAACAGGTCACACTCATCTCTGTTATCAGCCCTGCTGGGCCTCCACCGTCGACGGCTCCAACAGGGAACGTCACCTTCATGTCGGGGAATACGACACTCGCTACTAGTCCGGTCGATGCCACAGGCGTGGCTACAGTAACGGCTATTCTGCCTGGAACGAGTGCAGAAGTGTCGTCCGTCTATTCGGGAGACGCCAATTACTCCTCTTCTACTTCTTCTCCCGTTGAGGTCGCTATTGGCCCCGCTCCAGACTTCAATCTTGAAGCCACTCCAAGCTCATGGTCGATGCAGAGCAAACAGCACCTTACCCTCAAGCTCACCCTCGCATCTGTAAAGAATTTTACCGGTGCATTTTCTCTCGGTTGTCTAGGGCTTCCACAAAACGCCACCTGCACGTTTTCTGAAAATCAGCCTATGCTGCCAGCTGGCGGCACCCAGTCCGTTGATGTAACGGTCGACACCGGATCTCCGCTGCTCGGCGGAACACAGGCTCGGACTGAACAGCACACTCGCTCAGATGGGACGGTACTCTGCTTGCTTCCTGGAGCAATTGTCTTAGGGGTCTTCGGTCTCAGGAAGAAGCGGATGCGGCCAATGAAGGGCCTATTCATCGCCTTGATATCTCTGGGCCTTTTTACAACTCTTTCAGGGTGCGGCAGTATTACGAGCAACGGAACGCCCCCAGGCACTTATCACTTCCTCATAACTGCCACAGGACCGACCGGCATCTCGCAGTTCGTCGGTATCACAATGACGATCACACAGTAGCGCTGAACTGGATATTGATATGAACAGAACGATCCTGATCCTGATTTTAGAGGTTTTTTTGGCGAGCATCCCTGTGAAGAGCTTCGCCCAGGCTGTTCCTACCGCAAGTGCTCCTGGCGCTTCTGTCTCAGTAGGAGGAACATTTTCAGTGGGACAATCCGGTTATGGGCAGAGGGTGCTCAGCGGCAGTGGAGCATACGTTGATGTCAATCCTCGACGACAAGTCGGTATTGAGGCAGAAGGCCGATGGCTCCAGCACGACCGAATAGGAAAAACATCAGAAAGCACCTATCTTATCGGTCCGAGAATCCAGATTCGACAGGGCAGGCTTTCCCCGTATGTCAAAAGCTTGGTCGGATTAGGATATTTTGGTTTTCCGTACAACTCGGCTCAAGGTAGGTACTTTGTCATAGCAACTGGAACGGGGGTAGACCTTAACCTGAATGAGACTGTAAAAATCCGTCTCGTCGATATCGAATACCAGCGCTGGCCGCAGTTTACCTTCGGCACAATTACTCCTTATACAATTAGTTTTGGGTTCAGTTATCGTCTTTGCACCGGCAGCCACACGCGGCTGGGAGCATATGACAGGTGACATCTAGAAGGCTGGGCTATTGTCATCATGGCGGTGGATTAGCTCAAGAAGGGATCCCACTCGTATCAGAGATTTCCCAGGAGTCTTCCCTCACGCTATCGAAAAAAGCCTGCCATGGATTGCCACAGGTTGCTAAGCCGAAGAAAGTATTTGAAAGGCTATCTAGATCTTCAAGAGAGCAATTTCCTGACACAAATGTACGAATCGGCCCGGTGCTGAGAGCACCTAAGTGCTGGAAAAAACCTTTGGACAAGATTTCTTCTGCCTGGCTGTAATGTGCAACATCGCTCAGGAAATCCCTAATAACGGAGATTTCGGACGGTGCCCGATGACAGAGAACTTCCTCCCAATTCCTCAAGATGAACCCCCCCAGCGTGCTGGGCCTCTCTTCATCTTGGTAGAGGACAATCGCGAAGGGCTTTCCGTCACTCTGTAGCTCCGAGGTGGTGTATTCCAAAATGTGGTAGTAGTTGATCATTTGCGGTGCTCCGCTGTGTAAATCGCCATGCTGCAGTTGTATCTGCCTCGATTAACTGCTGAAGGCGAGCGAGTCGGCAAAGAAGCTCCTGCTCAAGCAGATCGATGTTTCCTTTGTACCATTTGGATGGAACGAGGGAAACCGCATAAGCCAGAGCTTTTGGCAATACATCTTCATAATGGGAAATCCAATCCGCAACCGCTGCGGGTTGGAAGAGGCCAGAATATAGAGAAGGTTCGAGATGATACGTAACGCCCGAGTATTCGGTAAAGTTCCAATTAGGGCCGCCAAACATGTGTCCATGATCAATGAAACACGCGTCAAGACCGCGGCCATCGTCGCTGGTGCGAAAGATTGCCTGTCGATGATCTTGGTGATTTGCCCAAATGTCCATAACGTACATCCCAAGGAAATCACTCCGATTCCGGATTGCCGAAACTCTTGATCGGCTAATGAAATCTGTAGGACGATTCGGGCCGGCCATTTCTCCCAAAAACGCGCTGCCAAAATGTAGGCCTGCATTCGGACGTCGCCGGCCAAGAGGTGTTTCAAACCACAAACTTGGGTTCTTATCTATGAAGTCATCGGATAGATAGACACATCCCCCTGGAACGACGGGCAATCCGGCTTCATTGGCAATCACACCACCGATGA
Organism: Edaphobacter acidisoli; assembly: GCF_014642855.1. Lineage (NCBI taxonomy): Bacteria > Pseudomonadati > Acidobacteriota > Terriglobia > Terriglobales > Acidobacteriaceae > Edaphobacter > Edaphobacter acidisoli. Next base: position 103,953 of record NZ_BMJB01000004.1, read on the forward strand.
TCTCATTTGCAAGTATATTGGCTCCCTGAGGGCTTCCAAGCATCTTTACGACGACATATTCCTCGTCGTCACATTGGATGAGGATCGCCTGAGAACCTCCTCTCATCTTCCGAATGAATTTCTTGGCCGTGGATATTGTTGGGACACTAAAAACCCTTCTCCCTTGAAGGGAGTTTTGGATAACCGTGGCAGACATAACCCTCCCGATGCCGATCGAGAAACGTAAAACGCAAAATGAAGCAAATCAGCCTACGCTGGTGCTGGTCGATGAGTGCGCCTTCAGCCTCACAAATCCAGCACCAATTACAATGCCAAGAAGTTAGCACACATAGACAGGAAATCATAGAGCGAAGTTTCCTGGCCAGTTCTAACTGTGCTCCCGCACTGATTGGTAGGGGGCCTTAAGCCGGTGTGAAAAGGGGCCAATAATCGCCCTTTGATCCGGGCGATTACTTTCGCCAGTCGACTGGGAGGGGACACGAGGCAAGTTCCTCGTGGTGGAAGGCGTTCTCCAGAATCAGGATGGCGTTATCTCGGTGAAGGCGTCTGCTGTTCGTGTGCTGCAATTCAGCGAGATTGATGTGCGGTCGCATGACTTCCATTGATGTGCTCTGGCCTTCTCATGGAAGACCGTAGAGATTATCTCTCGCTTGTCGAAGCGTTTCTACTGACCAAGTAAGGATTTCCTGAAGGACTTTCACCGCATTTGCCTTCCTTCCTCAATGCCGTGAGCACGCAGCACACAAGCGGGGGGGCATGATTCAAGGTTTTCGATCGGCCCTCGTCCGAGTTGTGTCCTGTCTAGTTCGACGCAATCCTCGATCAATATCGTCTGTTGTAGCTTGCTTGGCCGTTCCGCCCACCCCCGTGTACGTTTGGTAAGTGTCGGCAGCTTAGAAAAGCCACGGGAGAACACAGTACCGAGGCTCATGAATACGCGGATTCGCTCAAAGTCAGACGCTCATTCGTCCTCAGAAGGCTACCAATGTCAGCCGATCTGCCTACGCATATTATTACTCAGCTGAAGCCTACAGAGAGATGCACGCGCGGAGACCTCGACGCCAGGCAGTGTGTATTCCGGGCTGCAGAAAATTATTTTGTTGCGTTAAGAAAATTACGTCCTATACTTACCTGGCAGGCGAATCAACCTATTTTGCGGAGCCAAAATGAACGATAGAAAGAGCTTCTTCAACGGCATCGTCACTAAGGTATCGCTCCTTATGGGAGGTGCGGTCCTCGTGACTGGTGCACAGGCATCAGTGACCTCGGCCACAGTTACCCCTGCTGAGTCGAACAGCATGACGATCCAGGCTGTCGGTGCTCGTAAGTCTCTCCCGGAGAAACTGACGCTGAAACGGCAGAACAGCGGATTCAAGCTGATCGCTGAACATAGCTCTCATTCCTCCCACGCCTCGCACGCGTCGCATTCCTCTCACGCATCCCGCGCCTCTTAATCGATGATCGAGAAGATCAAGAATCAAGCTCCTGTCCAAGGCGCTGCCGCACGTATTCCGATCAACCATCAAGTCGTGAGTGTAGAGGCGCTGCTAAAGACCTGCTATTGGTTTTCGCGAGATTTCGTCTGTGATATCACTCAGGACGAATGTGGACAATCGATCGTGAATCTAACGCCGAAGTCTGTTTGCGAAATATCTCTTGGTGACGCGCGCGAGCAGTTTTTGGCTCAGGCAATGGACTTCGCGCTTCGGGAACGGGTGGCTGCGAAAACGTCCGATGTGCGTGATCTATTGCTTGCAAAAGCTTTTTCTGAATCTGGAGTGCTCGAAGAACAACCACTAGGCGTGTTCGGAGACACTCTGGAAGAAGCAAAGCCGGATGGAATGTTCAAGATCCTCAGCAATAGCTGATTCGGTGTAATCGTCGATGGCCCGTAGCTTTTATCCAATTGAGAACTTTGCTCCTGCGCCACAACAGGTCTCTCTGTTGCCCTTCAGATTTACTCGGTTTTTTGGACAAGAACTCTTGGTTAATGAGGCGGGCGAGTTCATTTTCGCTCCGGAGGGTACTGCTTATTCACTGCTAGAAGGTGCGGTGGATGTTCGGTCATTGCTCTACAAAGATCTTAAAGCAAAACATATCGTCTACGATGAAACGTCCTCTGCCCTGCTCGACGTGCTTGCGACAAAGATCCGTACCAAGTATGACCATCTAAGTGGCGGCACAAAACTTCACATCTTTGTCGTAACTCTGCGTTGTGAGCATTCTTGCCATTATTGTCAGGTCTCGCGTCAGACTGCCTCTAAAGGCGAATTTGATATGAGCCGAGAGACGGCTGACCGCTCCATCTCTCTCATGTTGGACTCTCCCTCTCCACATGTCACGCTTGAATTGCAGGGAGGCGAGCCATTGCTGGCTTTCGATATGATCCAGTACATTGTACCGAAGGCGAAGGAACAGGCACGGATACGCAACAAAGGCCTGGATATCGTTGTCACAACGAACCTCGCATGCGCAACCGATGAGATGCTGACTTATTTCAGGGATGAAGAGGTAAGGATCTCAACATCTCTGGACGGTCCAGCATTCCTCCACAATAAAAATCGTCCTCGGCCGGGCAACGACAGCTATGAGCGCGCCATAGACGGAATAGAACGAGGAAGGGCCATTCTTGGGCACAGCAATGTGGCTGCCTTGATGACAACCACGGCCGCGTCCCTGGACCATGTCGAAGAGATCATAGACGAATACGTTCGGCGTGACTTTCATACGATCTTTTTACGGCCGATCAGTCCCTATGGCTTCGCATTGAAGACGAAGAATCGAACTGGCTACGAGATGGAGCGGTTTCTGGAATTTTACAAACAGGGTCTAGCCCACATCTTGAACATTAACCGTTCTGGGTACCGGTTGGCAGAAATCTACAGCCAGATACTGCTCTCGAAGATCCTCACTCCGCAGGGGACTGGATACGTTGACCTGCAATCTCCCGCGGGCGGGGCATGGAACGTCCTGGTCTACAACTACAATGGAGACGTTTTCGCTTCAGACGAGTCGCGAATGTTAGCGGAGATGCAAGACTGGACGTTCCGCCTAGGCAATGTACATAAGGACAATCGGCGGAGTCTTTTCACGAGTGAAGCCGCTCTGAGGATGTTTGAGGTGTCCTGCAACCAATCGCTGGCAGGCTGTTCCGATTGTGCCTTCCAATCCTATTGCGGAGCTGATCCGATCTATCATCACGCGACCCAGGGGGATATGTACGGACATCGCCCCACGAGCGGATTCTGTACCCGTAATATGGAAGTAATCAAACACCTGTTTTCGTTTATCCAGGAAGATAATCCCGAGACGATGGGAATCTTCTGGTCGTGGCTTACGGGAAGGCCTTTGCCTCAAAAGGGAGGCACATGCGACTGACAACAGCCGGATCGGCGAGGAATATCGAAGAAGCAATTGTTGGGCGTATCACGACACAGAATCTACCGGATGCCACACGGGGGCAATACATCCGTTTCTTTGCTGAAGGGGAAGCGCCGATCCTCGATTTTGCGGGTTATCGCGCAATTTTGTCACATGCTGATCTCGCCACAGATTATCCAGTCGTTGACCGCCTTCGAGAGTCCGAGCATTTCAGGGACGGTGATGTTGTTGTCGTTGAGAGAGACGGATTCGTCAGATCACTTTACAGATCTTATGAGCGGCATCACTCCCTATTTGTTACAGAACGGTGCAGCAGCAACTGTCTCATGTGTTCGCAGCCACCAAAGGATAAGGATGACGTAGAGTCGCTGACGAAACGAAATCAAGAACTCATCAGACTCATGTCTCCAGCCCCTGAATATCTGACAATTACGGGTGGGGAGCCAACGCTGCTCGGAGATCACCTGTTTGAGCTGATAGATCAACTCAAAACTTCTCTTCCGAACACTGAACTTCACATGCTCACAAATGGGCGCACATTCGCGTGGCCGGAATACACCCGACAATTCGCCGCCATCGAACACCCTAACCTTTGCCTCGGAGTCCCCCTTTATTCGGACTGCGCAGGAGACCACGATTACGTCGTGCAGGCGAAAGGTGCCTTCGACCAAACCGTGGCCGGTCTACACCAGGCTGCTCGAAACGGAATTCGTGTTGAAGTCAGGGTAGTCTTGCACCGGCTGACTATTCCCCGACTAACAAGACTAGTCGAGTACATCTACCGCAATCTTTCATTCGTTGAACATGTCGCGTTGATGGGTCTCGAATACGTTGGATATACGCCAAGGAACATCGCTGAGCTATGGATTGATCCGTTCGATTATCAGGCAGAACTCGAACGAGCTGTGAACTATCTTGTGATGCGCAATATGACAGTCTCCATCTACAACCATCAACTTTGCGTCCTGAGACAGTCGTTATGGCCGTACGCACAAAAGTCCATCTCAGACTGGAAAAATCTCTATTTGACGGAGTGCGAAAAGTGCTCGGCACTCGAAGATTGCGGTGGCCTTTTCAAGTGGGCGGTCAAGAAACATAGTGAGCATATTCATCCTCTTTGAGGAGCTTAGGTATTACACGGTAGAAACGTCCTACTGAAATCTACGCACACTCCCCCACCGCGCATGCTTATCGCGGATTAACGCTGCAAGTGTAATAGGATATGATGTTTGGGAGATTCCTCGGTCCCCAAACCATTTTCTGCGCAGCTCAATCACAGTGACGTAAGGAACCGCATCAATTCTGGATCGTTAGACCACTGGCCTCTTCCGCGCATCGGACTAAGTTTGTCCAAATCTTTTCGAAACCGTTCTGGGGTCATGGACAGGTATCGTTCCGTCGACCCAAGTCCCACTTGTCCCATATACGCAGCCAACGCTGGCAACATTCGGTTTAAATCGACACCGTCCTCGATCCACTTGGTGATGCGATGGACAGCGAAAGTGAACCGTAGATCAGATACACGTGGCTGATAGCGACTTCCATCCCGGCGATGAATGCCCGCGATTGTTCGAAGTCTTTTGAAGTTCTTTGCGATCTTCTCGGCACAGACCTGACGGCCCTTCTTTGTAACGAAAAGATGTTGGCTAGGGCCACGGATCTGAGATCGCCAAGCCACATACTGACGCAATACGTCGACTAAATCTTGACCGATCGGAATATAGCGAGATCGATGGGAATGTGGGCTGCGTATTCTAATGAAGCCTTTTTGGAGATCAACGTCCGACTGCAGAACACGAGTGGACTCCCCGACGGATGCACCAGTTCCATAGAGAAAGAGGATGATCGTACGAAGAGTAGCTCCATCGATCCTAATTATCAACTTCTGGTTCTGGGCGGTAGCTTCCAATAGAGATCGCAGCTCAAGCTTCGTAAACACATAGGGGACGAAGGTTTGTCTCACGAACGGCCGTGGCGTGGGTAGTGCCAATTCCGGCATAGCTCCGCGGCTAAACCAGTGCTCAAAAAATCTACACAGCGTCCAATATTTCAGTCGCCACGTAATCGTCGATACAGGCGTCCCATTGAGAAACCCCAAAATATCCTCTGATTTGACGTCAGCGAGTTGGATATCACCCGTTTGTCTTGAAAAAGCAAACAGAGTAGATTCTCCTTTTTCGAAGAGGTATCCATTTGCATGCTTCCACATAATGTATTGTTCTATCCCATCAAAGAGCCTCATCGGATGCCCGCCAAACTGAAATCAGCGACCTTTCTGAGGGCCTCCACATCGTATTTGGCATAAATGCTAACGGACTTCAAATCGCTGTGACCAAGGAACTCTGCAATGTCCGGTAATGAAGTTCCATCACGCAAGAGTTGTGTGGCGCAAGCGTGTCGGAGAGAATGTGCACCAAAGTTCTTCGATTGAATTCCAAGGGCTTTCATTCGGCTGGCAATGATTGTCCATAGTATCGTTGTGTCCACAGGCCGATATGGTGGTTTCAACGATAAGAAGAGATTTCTGCATTTGCATCGCGGACGCACCTGCTTAAGATAACGGATGAGCTTTTCTCCTACCTCAAGCTGAATGGGAAATTGCTGGACTCGGCCTGATTTTGCTCGTTGTATTGTTATGATCTCGTTGGCCCAATCGAAATCGCTCAGCTTGAACCTGACAACCTCGCAACTCCGCAAGGCATAAATAGAGCAAAGCGACATAATCGCCTCTGCTCGCACGTCGGCTGGTTTTGCTCCAAAGTTGTGATCGAGCAATCTCCTTACATCATTCCAAACGGGGCCTTTCGGGCCGGGATCGTATCTCGGCACTCGTGGGCGATAGATGCCCAGGGCTACTTTCGACCTGTTCCACTCCTGCATCTCCGCAAATCGGAAAAATAAGCGAAGAGCTGAGCATACTGATGCCATGGATCGCGGAAGGTATCCGGCGTTCAGTTTAGACATAAGATATACATCTACTTCATCCGCGGAGATGTCGGCGATTGATCGATGGTGACTTGTGTTCCACTTCAAGAACGCAATCACCCTTAAGCGATGAGCGCGAATTGTTGCCTGCGCCATGCCTCTGACAACCCTCATAAAATGGACGAACTGGTCAACGTATGTGTCATCAGGTTCGACACGGGATCTGGATATCAATAGCTTGTTATGGAATCTCAGCCACTTGAGGGCCACGTAAGTGAATAATGCGGCCGATTTTTCCTGACCATTCCGATTTTTGGATTCGAGGTCGACAATCCAGCGCAGAGCAGCTTCTTGAACCTCTTCTATCTCTACGTCGCGCAAAGCTTCCAATTGCATCAAGCGAATTACATTGATGAGCATAGCCGCGACGGAACGCATTCGACGTATGCTCGTGCCTTGATGCAACATGTAGGAGAGAAATTGCTCCCGCTCTTCGAGCAGCGGTGCTACCCGCTGTCGCCTACGAGTGCTTTCGAAAGCAAAGATAGTCTCTATCGCCATGACGATTCCGGTTCCAGTAGCATGGGCCACTCTCCCTTCAAATTATTGGCAGCGGCTTCGATTTGCAGTGACTCAAACTTGATTTGATCGAGCGTTGCGACGACTGGCTGCCATGCTTAGCAAGATCCTTAGATTTTTGGTTATGGATAGGCTATGACCTTAGATTCCCAAATCGATCCTGGGGCCTTGGCCCAATAAGGCGATGCCCCCTTTCCAAGGTCGTCGATGTCTCAATCAGGCCCGACGGCGCAAGGCCTGTGAATTAGCTAGAGGATACTCCACATGCGTGCTCGCCCATCATCCGTCCTTGATAAAGAGGGTATCAGGGGAGCTTGGCAAGCTCCCCTATTGGCCGGACATGCTGCTACGTCGGCATATCCTGCCAGCAGCAAAACGGCTGGGCATTCATAAACGAATCGGTTGGCACACCTTCAGGCGTACCGCTGCTTCGCTTCTGATGGCCTGCGGCTCAAGCGTGAAGACCACGCAAGAGTTGATGCGTCACGCTACCGCAGATATCACGCTGGAGCTGTACGCTCAGGCCGTCTCCGAGGACAAGCGAG
>NZ_BMJB01000005.1 GCF_014642855.1 Edaphobacter acidisoli
CTCGCTTGTCCTCGGAGACGGCCTGAGCGTACAGCTCCAGCGTGATATCTGCGGTAGCGTGACGCATCAACTCTTGCGTGGTCTTCACGCTTGAGCCGCAGGCCACCAGAAGCGAAGCAGCGGTACGCCTGAAGGTGTGCCAACCGATTCGTTTATGAATGCCCAGCCGTTTTGCTGCTGGCAGGATATGCCGACGTAGCAGCATGTCCGGCCAATAGGGGAGCTTGCCAAACGATATCGGGCTTGCAAATACCCAGTCTGAGGGCTTTGCATAGTCGGTCTGCTCACGCCAGCTTGCGAGGGATCCTGCTAGCTCGTCAGACATCGGCATGGGCTTACGCGAGGTCTCCGTCTTTGGCAGACCCTCGATCTGGTCAACCAAGCTACGAACGATACGGATAGTCCGCCCCTCAAAGTCGAGGTCTTCCCACTTCAGGCCGAACAATTCACCGCGCCTCATACCCGTGATGGCCGCCAGCATGGTCACAGTCCGGGCAGGCGCAAAGAGTTCGCCAAGGATGCCGCGAATCTCCACCGGTGTGAGAATGTCTGGTACTTCAAGGCGCTTACTGCTGCACCGCACCAATGCAATAGGGTTGGTTGCCGCCCATTGGTAGCGCATCCCATGCCGGAACAGCGTACCGAATACACCCTTTACCTTGGTTTTCGTCGCAGGCGCATAAGGCATCTTCCCAAGCCACCGCTCTACTGCAATAGGTCGCACGTCCTGCAAACGACTACTTCCCCATTCAGGCAGAATGATGTCATTCAGGTTGTGCTTATAAACCTGATGCACTCTTGCTGTATGCCTGTCGCTCCCCAACTCCACTTCAATGTAATGGGCTATGAGTTCAGCAACCGTGTGGCTTACGGGTATGGCTGACACGGTGGCATTGATGTCTAGTGCCAGCCCTTCTATGGCCTTCTGAGCGGCTGTCTTCGTGCGAAGTTCGCTCACCGGGCCAATGATTTTCTTCCTGTATGTAGATGTCCCGTTTGTGCGATACTCCCGCCAGCGGTATATCCATACATCTTCCCCCGTGTTCCTCTTCTCGATTTTCAAAGAACCTTGCTGATAGCGTACTCGTCGTAAGTTCATGTGCCTTCTCCTGTTGGTTGGGCGACACGAACGGCACTTTCAGTGTAGAGCGTTGTTTGCCACCGATCGAGCTCAGATTTGCGAAATTTGACCTTTCTGCCCAGTCTTCGATGAGGAATCCGTCCTTCCCTGGCCCATCGAAGAATAGTGACCGGGTGGACCCCGAGCAATCTGCCAGCATCAACGGCTGAGATGAGAGGCTCAAATACGAACGTATCGGTTTGCACTGTTACGCCTTTCCTGCTTCTGTTCGGCTCGTCATCGAACGACGTGATTAATCATTCAAGGCACGCCTTCACTTCCTGAAATGAAGCGTAAGGGTGGCGCTGTCGCTTTAGCCGGAAGATTTTTCCGTCTCGTTTCCGAATCGTCCAAGCCAAAAGCTGCCTGACCCCAGGATCCGTGAATGAAACTGCGACTTCGTGCCGCGAGGGTGGACGGCACAGAAGCCGTGCCTTGTAGAGTCCGTTCGGGCCAGCGCCGCCCACGCGCCAAACGATGAAACGTGTTTGGCACTTGGCGCGCCCGACACTCCGTCCTCCCCACCCTCGCTTTCTTGTTGTCCTCTGTCTGCCGGCGGGGCGTTTTTGTCTCGCTGCGCTGGTGAGAAACAAAAAACGCCCACCGGGCAGACAGAGAGGACGAAGTAATGGAATATCCAAGCAACAGCAACCACAACGGCAACGGCGCAGCCTTCACCGCCAGTAATGGCTCAACCAGCACCAGCGGCACGAACCCGGCTTCCGGCAAAGAGAACCGGAAGCCTCCGACCGCCCAGCAGTTGGTCAAAGAAAATGTGCAGCATCTCATCGCGCAGCTTGAGGCTGGACACAGCGATGCGCTGACGGCTTACCTCAACGCAATGGGGCGGTTTCACAACTACTCGTTTGGCAACATCCTCGAAATTGCGCGGCAGAAACCCGATGCGACACGGGTGGCGGGCATGTATGCGTGGAACCAACTTGGCCGCAGGGTAAAGAAAGGCGAGAAGGGCATTCGCATCCTCGCGCCGATTGTCGGGGTCAAGCGCAAGCCGCAGGAGGAGGCCGAGAAAGACCTCACGAAGCAAAATCGTGCCGTACTGGTTGGTTTCCGCTCTGCCTATGTCTTCGACATCAACCAAACCGATGGCGCCGAGCTTCCGGCCATGCGCGAAATCACGGGCGACGTTGGGGAGAACCGCGAACGGCTGCTTGCTTTCATCGCGCAGCAGGGCATCGAGTTGGTCTTCACCGAGAACATCGCTCCGGCATTGGGCATGAGCTACGGCGGCAGGATTGCGCTGCTGCCGGGTCAGTCGAAAGCCGAGGAGTTCTCGACGCTCGTACATGAACTGGCGCACGAGATGTTGCACAAGGCCGAGCGCCGGACGCAGACAACGAAGATCGTCCGCGAGACCGAAGCAGAAGCAATTGCCTTTGTGGTGGGGAAGGCAGTGGGGCTTGAGGCTGGAACGACATCAGCCGATTACATCCATCTCTATCACGGCAACGCTTCGCTGTTGGCAGAGAGCCTTGAGGTCATCCAGAAGACCTCTGCGGTGATTCTCGGTGCTTTGGAAGCGCAGCCCGAAACGAATACCCAGCTAGAAGAGCAGGAACAACACGGCGACGAACTGGCAGTTGCCAGCTAGCTGGCCGCCGTCTTTTGGGCGGACGGCCAACGGCTGTCCGCTCTCCCCATCCACGCATGTTCACCGATAAGGAGTAACACTTATGTCGAATACACACACGATGTCTACCGAATATCGCAACCTTCCACTCTCGATTCTTACGGAGTCGAAGACCAACCCGCGCCGCATCTTTGAAGAGGCGGCACTGAGAGAACTGGCCGAGAGCATTCGCAGCCAGGGCGTCCTGTCTCCCTTGCTTGTCAGGCCATTGAACGAACGCAGCTTCGAGATCGTCGCAGGAGCGCGGCGATTCCGTGCCGCTCAGATGGCGGGAGTCGAGACGGTTCCTGTCCGTATTATCAACCTGTCGGACGCCGCAGCACTGGAAGCACAGTTAATCGAAAACCTCCAGAGGAGGGATGTGCACCCGCTCGAAGAAGCGCAGGGTTTTCGCGCCTTGCTGAATCTGGAAGAGCCGAAGTACTCCATCGAGCAGATTGCGGCGAAGACGGGCAAGTCGTCTGCCTACGTTGCGCAGCGCATCAAGCTGACGGAGCTATGCGCGGTTGCCATCGACGCCTTCACAAAAGAAGAGATCGGCGTGGGTCATGCACTGCTACTGGCGAAGTTGCCAGCGGCAGAGCAGGAAGACGCACTCAACGCCTGTTACCGCGAGGATTGGGGCGCGGGCAGCAAGGGCAAGCGTATCTTGCTACCTGTGCGCCATCTGCACGAGTGGATTGAGCAGAACGTCTTGCTCGTCCTGAAACTCGCGCCGTTCGACACGAAGGACGCCGCACTTGTTCCATCTGCGGGAAGCTGTCTCGACTGTCCCAAGCGGACAGGCCACAACAAACTACTCTTCGCCGATGTCAGGGAGGATGCCTGCACCGATCCTGCCTGTTATCACAGCAAGCTGGACGCGTATGTAGCCAAGAGCATTGCTGTCAAGCCGAAGCTGGTTCAGATCACGACTGCCTATGGACGACCGGAGGAAGGCGGCACAGCATTAACTCGCAACCACTATGTCGAAATCAAAGAACGAAAACCAACGGACAAGGGGCAGAAGGACTGGCCGGAGTATAAGACCTGCAAGTCGATGACGGAGGCCATCATTGCGGATGGCATCGACAAGGGAGAACTCCGTCGAATCTGTGCTGACCCGGCGTGTACGGTGCATCATCAGAAGCGGCAGAAGGCCGCTCCCGACGCAGCCGAGAAGGCCAGGCAGGAGAAGGCGCGGATGGAACAGGCGATTGCCAATGCGACGGGCTTGCGAGTGCTGTCCGCCGTCACCGCGGCGGTTCCGGTGCGGCTGATGAAGCGCGATTTGCTCTTCCTTGCCGAGCGGATGCTGGCGATTCTGGATGAACGGCGGCAGGAGATTGCGGCACGCAATCATGCCATCCACAAGACGAAGGAGGCGGACTCGATTACGAAGCTGCTTGGGGCGTTTCTTCGCCGGGCCGACGAGGGCGAACTCGGGCGATTGCTGGTTGAGTTCGTCATCCTGAACGCCGACCGGACAAACACGGGCAATGCGCTCAAGGACGCGGCGCAATATTACCGCGTGGATGTGGACGCGATTGCACTCAAGGTGAAGCAGGAGTTCACCGCAAAAGCGAAAGCACACGCGGCCAAGAAGCCCGCAGGAAAGGCCATGCAAAAGCCAACAAAAAAGGCGAAGGCAGCCTAAAAGCAACCTGAATCCTTTGGACGGAGCCTGTAGCCGCAGACTCCGTCTTTTCTTGCCCGTCTTACCCACCCTTTTCGAGGTGCTCCCGCCTGCGCGGGAGGCCACATTCGCCCGCCCGACGGGCTGCGCGGCCGAGGCCGCGCAGTATGCCACAACTCTCTCGACGCCGTGTGGAAGATTCTTCCATCGCTCGGAAATCTTCTCCGAACAGATGTGTGCATTCCGGCTCTACCTTCACACAAGTGATTCGCATCGGGAGCTACTGCTCGACTGCGGACAGATTGAACCATGAGGAGCCTATGCCGATCTTTCTGAGAACCAAGATGCGCCGCCTACGCCGCCTGCCCTTCCGCCGGCTTGCTATTTCGTCGTTGATGTTCCTTCTGGCATTGCCAGCCCATGCGCAAGCCGTCGCAGGCGGCGACCCGTGGGACAACGCCGTCAACGTACTCAAGAACGCCTTCACCGGGCCGATCGCAACCGGCCTGAGCCTGGTTGCCATCGTGGTCGGTGGGCTGATGTTTGCTTACGGCGAAGGCCAGTCGAAGCGGATGCTGGCCGGAATCATCTTCGGCGTTGGCATGGCCATCGGCGCGGTCAACTTCATGGCCTGGCTGTTTCCGTAATCCGCCGGCAGCACCTGATTGATGCAAAGAACAACAAGGAGAAAGTGATGGCGGAAAGCACTCGTCGGCAGAACCGTGTCTACAAGGCGATGAATCGCCCGCTGACCATTCTTGGCGCGGAGCGAAGGCTGTTCTTCGTCGCCTTGCTGGCTGGTGGCGCGATCTTCTCTCTCATGCACTCGCTGTTGGGAGGAATCGCACTTTTCGCCACCGGTGTTGTTGTTGCGCGCGTGGCGACGAAACATGACGTGGAAATACTGCGGGTCTTGATGAACTCCGCCAGATTCCGCAGACGCTATGACCCGATGAAGCCGGACACCACTGAGATCACGATCCGAGGCCACCATGTTCAAAGTTGAGGACATCACGAGGGAGTGGAAGGAGGCCGGTTCCTTCGCTGCTCAGATCAATCTCTATGGGTTCTGGGACGAGCACTGTTTCCTGACCAAATCAGGCGATCTGGGTATGGTGCTCAAGATCGGCGGCATCGACTACGAGAGCCTCGACCATGCCGGACGCGACTACGCCGTCAAACGCCTCGAAGGTGCGCTGCGCCTGTTCGATGACAGGATGCGGCTCTATCAGATCCTGTTGAAGCGCAACCGGCCAGTCATCCCACATGGGACTTACGAAGACCCGCTGGTGCGCGCCGTTGTGGAACAGCGCGCGGCCTTCCTTGAAGCAAAAGCGGACCGGCTGTATTCGATTGACCTCTATTGGGTTGTCATGATCGATGGAGGCTATCGCAAGGCGGGGCTGTTGCGCACACTTGCTTGGTTGCCGAAGCAGCCACGCGCTGCGCTGCGCGATTTGCGTGCTCTGTTCTCAAGCAGCCAAGAGCGTGTATTGCTTCACGAACAGATCGAGCGCGACCGGCTGCGCCTCGAACATGCAGTCCAGAGTTTGAGTGGACAGCTCAGCGACCTCACCACGGTCGGGCTGTCAGGGGCGGAGAGGACCTTCCGGCTCGTCCGGCGTCTCGTCAATTTCCGCCCCTCCAAGATTGAAGCAGCTACACTGTGCGACTTCCGCAACCTCGACTGGCAGGTGTGCGACTCCGAACTGGACGCCCATCGCGGGTACCTCCGGGTCGATGACGACTACGTGCGCGTCCTTACCCTAAAGGAGCTGCCAAGCGAGACAAGGCCCATGCTCCTCAATGGGTTGCTTGACGTTGAGGCCAACTTCCATGTCGTAACGGAGTGGCACCCCGTTGACAACGCAAAGGCCCGCAGGGAGATCGCCTCGCGCCGGCGGCACCATCACAACTCGAAGACGAGCTTCGTCTCGAACCTCGCGGACAGGCAGAGCGCTGGCCCGCGCGATGAGCTGGTCGATGACTCAAAAGAGGCCGCTATCGCAGAACTGGGCGCTGCCCTGACTGCGATTGGCATCGAAGGCAAGAGTTTCGGCGAGTTCTCCCTTACGGTGGTGATCTATGACGAAGAAAAGCGGAAGGTGGACCAGGCCGTAGCTGAGTTTCAGAAACTGTTCACCCAGCACGATGGCCTGCTCTATGAAGAACGCTACAACCTGCTGAATGCTTTCTTCGCTACGGTGCCGGGCAACCGGCAATTCAATCTTCGCAAGCAATGGGCATTGAACTCCAACTGTGCAGACCTCTCGTTCCTGTTCACGGTAGACCCCGGCTCCCGGTGGAATACGCATCTCGAACGCGAGTACCTCGCCGTGCTCGAATCTGTGCATGGCACACCTTATTATCTGAACCTGCACTCGGGCGATGTCGCCCATACGCTGTTGCTTGGCGCAACAGGCTCGGGCAAGTCGTTTGCGCTCTCCTTTCTCCTGCAGTCGCTCCAGAAATACAACCCGCTGACCTTCATCTTCGATCTGGGCGGTAGCTACGAGGCACTGACGCGCGTCTTCGGTGGAACCTACCTGAACGTTGGCCCGAAAAATCCAGCGTTCTCGATCAATCCTTTCTCACTGGAAGTGACGGATGAGAACCTCAACTTCCTTTACCTGTTTCTGAAGGTGCTGATTGAGTCTGGTGGACGCTACGAACTTGCAACCCAGGACGAGAAGGCGCTCTTTACCGGAATCGAGCGCGTCTACAAGCTGCCGCCCGCTCTCAGGACCTTGACCAACTTTGCTTCCATTCTTGGACCGTTGGGCGAGCGTCTGCATCGCTGGACACGAGCAGGGCAGTTCGGCCATCTCTTCGATAACGCGGAAGACACGCTCAGTTTTTCGCGTTTCCAAACCTTCAACTTCGATGGCTGGAGCGAGTACCCCGATGTGCTCGAACCTTTGCTGTTCTATGTCTTACAACGCGCCTCCGCGGAGATCGAGAGGCCGGAAAACACCGCGACCTTCAAAGCCTTCGTGATCGACGAGGCATGGATCTTTTTGAAGAACAAAACCATTCGTGAGTGGATCACGCGCGCCGAGAAGACCTGGAGAAAGAAGAATGCTGCGATGGTCTTGGCGACACAGTCTGTCGTCGAACTTGCTGCCTCCGGGATGCTCGACATCGTCAACGAGCCCTGTCCCACTAAGATCTTCCTCGCCAACCCGAACATCGACCGGAAGCTCTATGCCAGGGTCTTTCAGTTGAATGACACGCAGCTTGAGTTGCTTGAATCGCTTGTTCCCAAGCGTGATCTGCTCTTCATCCAGCCGCAACGCACCAAAAAGCTCGTCCTCGAAGTCGATGCGCTGACCTACTGGATCGCCACCAACAACTCTCGCGACAACCTGCGTAAGCAAGAATACTTTGCCCGCTTTGGCCCGGAGCAGGGACTTCTGCGCCTGGCCCAGGATTATCCCAACCCCGCACAAAACGAGGAGAACCAATGAACCGCTCTGCCATCTATCCATTGGTACTGGGCCTGGTTGCGACTGTTGCCCACGGACAACAGTCCGCCCGTATCGTCCACTATCACGCTAACGACATCGTGAGCATACGCGCGAAGATGCGCTACACCACGATGATTCAGTTGCCTTCAACCGAGAAGATCCTAGAAGCTGCGACAGGCGACAAAGACTTCTGGATCATCGATACGGTAGGCAACTACTGCTTCCTGCATCCTGCCAAGGAAGGCATTCACTCCGACCTCAACCTCATCACTGACAAAGGGAACGTCTACTCGTTCACGCTCGACGATGTTGAGACAGGCGATCCCGACCTGAAGGTCGTCATCGAGCCGTCTGATGCTTCGTCGCTTTCCCCCACGAACGCAGCGGACAAGCTCGTACCTGCGAGTGCGGTGGAGATGGCGCAAGCCCAGGCACAGCTCGCCGCACAGCATGCGGCAGCCCAGATCGAGCAGTTCCGCGCCGCATATCCGACCCAGGACTTGCACTTCGACTACGAGTTCCACAACGAGAAACGTTTCGGCGTCTCCGCCATCTATCACGACGACCGCTTCACCTACATCAGGTCTTCCGCTGCGGAGAAGTTTGCTGTCTACGAAGTCAAGGACGGCAGGCCCGACCTCATCACCTTTCAGTTGAAGGACGGCACCTACATCCTGCCTACGGTCGTGGAGCAGGGCTATCTCCAGATCGGTAGACACCGGTTAGCGTTTCACCGGAAGGAAAGGTAGACCACGATGGCCGACGAAAAGCAGATCACTCCGTTGGAGTCTCCGCAGTTGCCGGAAGAAGCGCCTGTGTTGCGAGATAAGCGCACGAGACCGGAAGGTGCTGTGCCCAGACAGGCCCAGAGTTATATCGTGGCAGGACTCGCGGCCATGGTCCTGTTGGCCGTGATGTTCTCCAAGAACCACGCCCGGTCTGCTGTTCAAGAGGCTTCGCCTGCACCGCTCGCCGTATCCACGGACACGAACCAGCGGAAGATCGAGGAGTTGGAGCAGGATTTGAGCGCCGACCAGCGCCGAAGCCAGCAGCAACAACAGACACAGAGCACGGCTTCCGCTGTTCCCAACCCAAACGCCGCCTCTAGCAGTGCGCCTGCTGTTCAAAGTGGCACAGCACTGCCCGTCGCGCCGTCGGCTGCCGCTACGGAACCGCCACGTGATCCGGTTCGAGATGCGGAGGAGGCGCTGGCCTTCAAGTCTCGGTTTGCCTCGAATCTTGTGTCTTCGAGTGCTCGTGTATCGCAGGAAACAAACGCAGCAGTTCATGACAATCCCATCCGACCACTGGACTCGGAGCCCGTTGAAAGGACCGATGCCGTTACTGTGCTGAAACACCCGGCGGAGGTCAATATCAACTCCGCGCACGGCCAACCCTATGTCATCTTCGAGGGCACGACGGTCGATACCGTGTTGGTCAATCGTCTCGATGGAGAGTTCACCGGACCGGTCAAGGTGATGGTGACCGATCCCGTCTACAGCCAGGACCGTCAACACCTGCTGGTTCCCGAAGGCACTTTCATCCTTGGTGAAGTACAGAAGGTCACAGGGCTTGGCCAGAAGCGCCTTGCGCTCACCTTTCACCGGCTCATCATGCCCGATGGTTATTCGGTCGATCTCAACCAGTTCCACGGTCTCGATCAGTCCGGGGCCACCGGACTCAAGGGCAAGGTGAACAACCATTACGCCGAAATCTTCGGCGCATCGATCGCGCTTGGCCTCGTCGCCGGCGCAGCCGAGGCCACGAACGCCAACCAGGGCTACAACCAATCCGGAAGCGAAGCCTACAGAGCGGGGATCGCTTCAAGTCTCTCGCAATCGAGCGCCGAGGTGCTCGACCGCTTCGTCAACATCCCGCCAACCATCACGATTCGAGAAGGCCATCGCATCAAGGTCTACATCACCCAGGACCTGCTCTTGCCCGCCTACGAGAACCATACCGTGCCGGGCAATATCTGATTCAGACAAATCCCATCCAGGAGGTTTCACCATGACTCGAAGAAGACTTTGCTTTCTTGCTTTCACCATGCTGCTTGCGTTCGCGCCTTTCGCCCATGCCCAGTGGACGGTCTTCGACCCGACGAACTACGCCAATGCCGTCCATGAATTTCACCAGATGCAACAGACGTACACGACTGCGCTTGAGACGCGCAACCAGATCATTGCTGCCTACAACCTCGCATATCAGATGTCCCGCGTGCCCGCAAACCTTGCGGCGCGCTACAAGGCTGACTTTGCCCAGTGGACAAATCTCTCCGCTCCTAACACCTATGGCAATACTTCTGCCTGGATCAACGCCTTGAACATCGGCAGTCCGGCATCTGCGTCCGCGGCATACACCAAGGCCATCGTTCAAGTACAGCCGTATCCTGCGGGAAGCTACTTTGCGCTTGATTCCGCAACCAAGGCCATGGTCGCCAACCAATATGCCAGCTCAGAATTGGCCCAAGGCACAACCACCAATACGCTTTCGACGCTCGGCTCGATCCGTTCGAACTCCGAGGCCTTCTCGCTGAAGCTCGCCAATCTCGAATCCGATACCTATTCGACGGATCCCAATGAGCAGACCGAGAGCGCGCTGCTGGCCCGGATCAACGCCGCCACTCTGCTTCAGATCCACTCCCAACAAGACACCAATCAACTGCTCGCGGCTTCCATCGAAGAGCAACTCATGGCACAGAAGCAGCAGATCGATGCGCGGAACCGCGCCATCAATCAAGCCATCTACTTCGAGCAGAACTTCCCAGCCGTCGCCGGCAACGTCAACGGCGGCGTGAGCGGTTCCATCCACTCCATCTCCTTGAGCCCGTCAGGACACTGAGCCATGCCCCAGAACCCCTTTACCTATCTCGGCCAGGCCATCAGCCAGTTGCTCACGTCCTATAGTCCCGCGATTGAGGCTACAGGACTCGACATCTTCCGTGGCCTCGCCGTCATCCTCATCGCATGGTTCGGTGTGAAAGCCGCCCTGTCCGCCTCCGAGGGACACGGCGGTTTTCACTTCGCCAAGTTCGCCGATCTCGTGCTCGTGATCGCGTTCGGACTGGGGATGCTGACCTATTACTCATCACCCATCCCCGGAATGGGCGTGAGCTTCAGCGACCTGATTACGAAAGAGGCTCTCAGTCTTTCGAACCAGATCGAGTCCGACCAGACCCAGCAGATCGTCACCGCCGTGACGAACGAGGAAGAGCAGCTCGGCGCACCTCCAGGCAGCTTCAGTATCTTCGAGGACCTGGTCTTCCTGTTGATTGCCGTGCTTTTGGCCGCGATGGAAGCCGTTGCCTTCGCCGTGATCGCCTACGGTTATGTCGCCTCGGCTGTCTGCGTGCTGATTGGGCCGATCTTCATCCCCTTCTTTATCGTTCCAAAGCTCGACTGGCTCTTCTGGGGATGGTTCAAGGCCTTCCTCGGCTTCAGCTTCTATCAGGTCATTGCCTCGGCCTTCATCTTCGTCTTTGCCAAGGTGCTGACCTCGATGTTCGAGGCGATCGGCAATATCAGCATCTCGAACGCCTTCACCATCCTGCCCGCCCTCATGATCACGCTGTTCGTCTGCATCTTTGGCCTATTCAAGATTCCTGAACTGACCGCGGCCATCCTCAGCGGACGCACCGGAACCTGGGTCAACCCCACGGGAGACTGACGATGACCAAGCGAAAGCACGAACTTCGAACGACTGATGCGGGGCGCAGATTCCTGGAGCTTTACTCCGAACCGGTCGTCGCGAACTCTTACCTGAAGGTTGCTCTCCTGGTGCTCTCTGCAGTGACCGTGGTGATGCTTGTGCTGCTCTACCGCGCTCAAACTTCGGCCTTGCATCTGAAGCCGCTGATTATCTCCGTTGCCGACACCGGCCGCGGGCAGGTCGTCGCCTATACGGATTTCTCGCATATTCCCGTCGAGCGCGTCAGCAAGTACTATCTTGCCCGCTGGGCCGAGCTCTACTACGGACGCAATCATGCCACGCTCCAGCGTGACTTTGCCGAATCCCTGAGCTTCCTTTCGGATGATCTCCAGGCATCGACGATGGCGCGCGTAAACAACGAGAAGACGCTTCAGGCCTTCTTGCTTGATCCCGGCGCTCCGAACGTGGACATCGAGATCAGTGCCGTTGTGCTTGAAGACACGCGGCAGTCGCCCTACCGCGCCCGCGTCGAGTTCGAGAAGGTCTTCTACTCGCCCGGAAGTCACGAGGAGCAACGCAGGGAACGCTGGACCGCCAACGTCGTCTACGACTTCCGCAGTCAGGTACCGAATGCGATGCTCCTCACTAACCCGCTCGGTCTGGTCATCACCTACATCCACCAGGACCAGGCATTCGAGGAGTAACGATGTGCCGTCGTTCTCATTGCTTATCTCTCTTGTGCTGCGGCATCCTGCTGTCTCCCATTTCGAGCGTGTGTTTGTTCGGGAGCCATCTCTCCTGGATTCCCCGTCCTCACCCTCGACCACTCGCTTCGGTATATCTCCCGCGCCCGACGGCAACTTGGCGTTCTGCTTCGTTCCGCCCTTCGGGTCTGGGTTTCCCAAGAAAAATCTCCCTACGGCTCCGGCCCAAAGAACGGGCGAGATTTTGTCTTCGGAGCCTCCTCAGAAAGACACGCCTGCGGCCTTGGGAGCGGGCACCTGCGCGCCGCTTCGCGCATGGGTGTCCCGAGGCCGATCCCGGGGCAAATCCAAATAGGAGAAACATCATGGCACTCTACACCAACAAAGTCACGCTGAAGGGTTATCTCGGCAAGGACGCCGAGAGCTTCAAGACGAAGCAGCAAAAGACCGTCACCGTTCTCTCGCTCGCGACCAGGTCTGGTTACAAGAAGGGCGACAACTGGGTGGGCCGCACGGAGTGGCACCGCATCGTTGTTTTCGGCAAATCGGCTGAGTCAGCCAAAGCCCTCCGCAAAGGCGACCACGTTGAAGCCCAGGGCGAGCTATGCTCGTCCGAGTTCGACTGCATCACCGATGGTGTGACGGTCAAACGTCGCAATTGGGAGATCCACGCCGGCAATGTCCGCAAGGTCACACCACCTGCCTCCTCAGCCACCACGTCAACCGGAGGCGATCCGATCCCTGGGGAGAACGCGGCATAAGCCGCGTTCTCCCCTCCATCTCGGCAGAGAGTGCTCACCACCTCTCTGTCGCCTTTCAGGAGAGTGACGTCCGATGCTCGCCAACGCATTCTTTGTCGCCACGTTGATCTTCCTCGCGCTCGGTTTCTGGCTGATGCACGAGCTACGGTTCCTCGTGCCATGGCGCGCCCTCATTCTGCACAACTACCTCGGTGGCATCCTGCGCTACGCGGCATTGCTCTTCGCCAACATCCTCGGCCTCGTGATCTGGATTGAGCGCAAGTTCTTCCTCCGCGACACCGGCCGCAAGCTCAAACATCTTGACCAGGAGATACACAGTGGACACTCCGAACTCTCAAAAGAAATCGCCGCGCAGTTCAAGGAAGAGTGAACAGAGCACGACCGCATTGCGGGAACGGCCACGCCAGCATGACGAAGATCTCGGCGATGAAACCTATATAGACCGCACCTTCGACCATGTCGCGCGCGTCCGCGCTGCCAGGGAGGCCGCGCAACGCAGGATGGAAGCCTTCGGCGACCCTTCCGAATATGAAGTCACCATCATCTGCGGGCAACTAAGAATAGAGTCTCCAGCACCGTCGCAGCCAGTTCTCGACTTTCCTGATGAAGAAAAGGGAGCCCGGCGATGAAGCTCGATCTTCCCCAGGAGCTTCCTCGACGCCGCCCGCTGGACGGAGAACGATCCACTCCCTCCCTTGAACCATCTCCCGTCGAGCGGCGGCGAGACTCTCTTGCTGCCGCAGAGCGCCACATCATGCCGCAGGTCCCGAGAGACCATCCGCGTCAACAGGAGCGTCCCCTGGAACCTGAACAGCGCAGGATTGCTCCGGACCGGCGTCCCCGCAGAGAGACTCTGCCGCTCCAAGCCATCGGCCTTTCGCTGCGTGAAGAGGAGCAGAAGGTCGTTGTCGAGGTCGGGCGCTTTCGTGTCATTCGAACGGACGATCTTGCGGAAACGGTCTACAACAACCGGCGCTCGCGCATGGAACGCGACCTCGCATTCCTGCGCCAGAAGGGATTGATTGAGATCGATACCGTCAACGCCCGCCGCGATGGCCGCGGCGGACGAGTTGACCGGATCGAAGTCGTTGTTCTGACCAATGAGGGCCGAACATTGGCCCACATGGTTGGAGGTCTGCCGCGCGATCAGAGGCTCTACTCCGGACTGGTCAAGCCGCGCGAAGTCGAACACGACACTCAAATCTATCGTGCCTACCGCAAACACGCGGAGCGGATTGAGAGCTCTGGCGGCACGAATCTTCGCGTGAAACTCGATTTCGAGCTGAAAGCTGAGATACAGAAAGCGATCCACGCCGAACGCAAAGCTCGCCCGCAACGCGAGATGAGCGCGATCAAGCAGGAAGTTGCCGAGCGTTTTGATCTTCCCTTTGTGAACGGAACAATCCAGGTTCCCGATGTTCGCATCGAGTTCGACCGTGAAGTCAAGCCGGATGATCTCGGCCAGGGTGCGCGCACCGGGCATGAAGACATCGAGGTCCTGACCGCCGCCTATCGGCCCGGCCATCTTCGCGCCAAGGCACAAGCCGGATTCCATGTGTACGCATCCCACTCCGACCGCGCGACCCTGTCCGCGCGCATCGAGGACGACCATCACCTGATGAAACGCATCCTGGAGCTATGACGATGGTTGCCGATCCCATCCTCGCGCTTGAAGCGTTGGGCTATACGGAGCGGGAAGCCGCATTTCTTTACCTTGTGGCCGCGCACTGCGGCTACTTCCTTCGCCGCCAGTTCGATTACTTTATCGACCGCAACAAAGGCTCGATCGCCATGCGCCTTCTGGCCAGGGCGCGTGAGCTCGGGCACATCGAATCGATTGATTACCCGCAAGGCTGGCATGTCTATCATGTCTGTTCCCGCACCATCTATCGTCTGCTCGGTGATCCCGAGTCGCAGCTCCGCCGTATCAAGGGTGATGCTGCGGTCCGCGCACAGCTCATGGCTCTGGACTACATCCTCGAAAACGAAGGTGACCACTTCGTCGCAACCGGTGCCGAAAGGTTGCGCTTCTTCGGCGAGATCAGGAGGGTCTCTTCGGGGATACTGGAGACCACCCTCGATCCGTTGCTTCTCACCTCTCCTGTCTCGCTGGCGGACAGAACACGCCCTACCCAGTCGGCAGTTCGGTTTGCCTTCATTGATGAGGGACTGTCCGGTGCGGACAAGTTCCTCCGATATCTGTCCGTTGCTGAACCACTGTTGCGCGCACTCGACAACTTCGAGGTCGTCTACGTCGCGTGCTCGGATTTCAATTTCGCTGCCGTAAAGACCGCCTTCTGGGATGTCTTCGCAAACGAATCCTTCCCAAAACCTGGGCTCTTCAACGATGCGATGCACTCGGATCGTCGGAAACACCACGTTCCGCTTCAAGCGCGTTTTACAACGCTGCTCCTGAACTACATCTATCCCCAAATGCAACGCAGTGAGCCTAAGGGTTCCGAGAAGGTTCGTACTTGAAAGAAAAGGAGAGCCATAAGTCTATGTCTTCCAAGACAAATCGAAGACCAACCAGAGAGCAGTGGGTAAAACGTGGGCGGGAGCGACCCGCCCTGACGGGCTGTCGCTGGAGGCTTATGCCTCGCTCGTCGCTCCCGTCCACGTTTTGTCAAAGGGCAGATGCAGTACCGGGACGGTACTGACTGAGTACTGAGACTGTCCGAAAGCACTGACCAAAGGAGAACAGCGATGAGCAAATTGAAGATCGGAAGAGGCGCAAGCAAAGTCCGGCGCGCACCGCTGAAGGCGACGATCAACGGCACCGTTGCCGACGACCTGGCGCTGATGTGCGAATGGTCGGAGAACGACCTGAGTTATCTGGTCAATCTCCTACTCGAATTCGCAATCGCGCAGAGCGAGGACTTCCAGAAGCACAAGGTGGAGTCTGTTGCTATGCTCTCGAAGGATACAAACCTAGTTACGAAGCCAGCTCGGAGATCCCTGCCGCAGGCGAATGACATCTCCCTTCGGTCCGAGAAGGAGGCTGCAGAATGAGCGTAACAGCAAAGCTCCGCAGCCTGCTACATCCGGTGATCGAGCATCGAACGCTCATTACTTTCGGAGTGAGTGTAGCTTCCGGTATTGTCCTCCAGAGTCTCTATCCGGTTCGCGGTGCCGATTTTCTGTTGCGCCTCGTCGCACTTGAGTGTCCTCTCATCTTCGAGGGACTCGTTGGGAGTTACAGGCTGTTTCTCTACAGCACTCCGTTCCTTACCTTCTCCATTCTGTGCTCACTAGCCTATATCCACCTGTACGAACCGCGTCCAGACAAGGACGCAGGGGCGCTGCCTCCTTATCCCGATCCTAAACTTCGTCGGAGCCTGTTTCTGGTTGCCGGTGAAGTCCATCAGCAGTTGAAGCCGCAACCATCGGCGGCTCCCGCTTGGCTCTCAATCCCGGAGGAAGGACTTTATACGGGCGTCTGCGTCGTCGGCGCCATCGGATCCGGAAAGACCCAGGCATTCATTCTGCCGGCCATGCGTCAGCTTTTCGCGTATCGTGCCGATGACTCACACCACAAACTGTCAGGCATCGTTCTTGAGGTCAAAGGCGACCTCTGCCGTCAGGCGCGGAAGATACTTGCGGACTATGGCCGGGCCGACGATTACATCGAGGTCTCGCTCACCGGCAACGTCCGTTACAACCCGCTCAACAACGATCTTGACCCTTACGCCCAGGCGTTCAACATCGCCTCGGTCATCACAGCCATCTGGGGCAAGGGCAAGGAACCGTTCTGGCAGCAGTCCTATACCGACCTTGTGCGCTACGTGATCATGCTTCACCATGTCCGCGACGGCTACGTGACCATGCTGGATATTTCCCGTACCGTCATCAGCTCGGGATCACTCGAAGAGATGCTGATCGTCACGGGACGGCGCTTCACTGCACGCTCTTTCGTAAGCGTGAAACACGATGACTATTCTGCATACGAGTCAATCCTGTCACCACATGGTTTTGTCTGGGACCAGGCGCTTGGCCAACACGTCGCTCGCTGGACCGTAGAACTGGAAACCACGATCCTCCAGAAAACTGCAATTACGGCATCTATATATAGACATAAGCTAGACGATACTGCCCTGTGGGAGCGCTGGAAGAGCGTTCACTACTGGTACTGGGAGCACTGGAAATATTTTCGTTCCGAGGTCAAGACCTCCATCATTCAGGGGATTGCCGTCTTCCTCTCCCTGTTCGAGACCGATCCTCAGGTGCGCCGTGTCTTCTGCCCGCCCAAAGAACTCTACGACGAGAGGCCTTGCGCCTCTGATCCTGACGGTGCTGTGCTCCCTTCGTTCGATGAACTGATCGAGTTGGGCAAAGTAGTCGGACTCAACTTCCCTGCAGCGCTCAATCCGGCACTCGCCAGGATCATCGGCACCCTAATGAAGGTGGACTATCAGCGGGCCGTCCTGTTACGCATCCCACGGATCGAGGATGAGTCGGAGCGACACCTTCGGCCTACCGTCTTCCTGTGTGATGAATATCAGAACTTTGCCACCGTCGGCGGTGATACCCCAACTGGTGACGAGCGATTCCTGTCTCTATCCCGTCAACCGAAGTGCATCCCCATCGTCGCGACGCAAAGCATTTCCTCGCTCAAGGAGGCTCTGCCTAATGAAGGCGTCAAGACGCTGCTCCAGGCTTTCCGCACGAAGATATTCCTCTCCACCTCGGACCCGGACACGGCGCGCTATGCGTCGGAGTTGTGCGGCAAGATAGACAAGACCCGCATCAGTTACACGGTCTCAGAATCCAGTTCCAATGCTAACGTCGGATGGCTGAGTGGGCGCACTTTATCGAGCCGCGGCTCCGTCTCCGCCTCCAAGCAGTACCAGAAGCATAAGGAACCGCTCTTCGATGAGAACGCCTTCTTTGAACTGAAGAATGCCCAGTCCATCGCCGTCGCCTTCGACGGAATTACGCCTTTGGCCCCAACCTACTGTTACCTCAAACCGGACTTCCTGCCCGTCACCATGACCTGGTTCGAGCAGGAACGGATCGCATTCGACCCCAAAAGGATGCGCGAGTGAGCTTTGAGATCATCCTTCCGTTTCTTAGACCGATCAAGCACCTGCTCGAAGCCGAGACCGTCTCCGAGATCATGGTAAATCCCGACTCCTCCGTCTGGGTTGAAGAGGCAGGTGAGATCCAGTTGCTGCCATGCATCCGGTTCGACGATGGAGCACTACAAACAGGTCTAGAGGTCATCGCCAACCGCTTTGGCAAAAAACTCGACCAGGACTCCCCGATCCTAAACCTTCGCCTTCCCGATGGTAGTCGCATGGCGGCAATGATCCCGCCTATCGTCCATCCCGCGCCTCTGATGACGATTCGCAAATTCACCTCGCGCAATTTTAGTCTTGGCGATCTCATCGAGCGGGGCATGGTGGCTACAAGCCAGGGTGTAACGTTGTCCGAGGCTGTCCACAATGGCAAAAACATCCTCATCTCAGGTGGCACGGGCACTGGAAAGACAACCCTCCTGAACGTCCTTGCGGACGCCATCCCGGACCACGAGCGCGTCCTGGTGATCGAAGACACAGCGGAACTCCACATCCGCAAGCGACATGTTGTTTCGGCGGAATCTCAAATCGACACACACCACAGCCACGTGACCTTCGATGATCTGCTCAAGGCTGTCCTGCGGCACAGGCCCGACCGGATCATCGTCGGCGAGGTGCGCGGAGTTGAGGCCCGAACTCTCCTCGATGCTATGAACACAGGCCATCGCGGCACGCTCGCGACAATCCATGCCAATGGCCCGGAAGAGGCAATCCGCCGGCTTGCCCAGCTTGCTTCGCGGGCAGGAAGTAGAGCTGCGTTGGCCATGGTCGAGCAGGAAGTCAGAAGCTGCCTCGACATCATCGTGCATCTCTCAAGGCGTAACGGAATCCGGTCGGTCGGTTCAATCTTCAAGTGCCGGAAGGCTCAGAAGCTGGATCGCGGCGCTCCTGAATGACCTCAATGTCACCTTGATTGGTTCGGTAGTATCTCCCACTAACAGAAGCTGCGATATCGATCTCGATCGCCAGCGCCGTGCCGTCGGTGAACTCAATGTGCACCTCGCGCCCGGTTGGCGGATTCAAATAAACGCGCACGCTTTCTACCACCTTCGCCGAGACCTCTGGGAAATCTAAAAAGGGGCGTTACCCATAGGGACCTCCTTGTGTACGAAAAGATGTGGCGCTGTCGATATAGCGCCTTCTGAAACACCCCATCGACCATAAACATTAGTGGTGTCTACGCTGCGCGGGTGTAGATTGCCTGGAATGCCCCTCCTGCCTTGAAGTAGCCTTGCGCAGTAACAGATCGACGAACTCGCTCAATGCCGGATGCCGATTATCCTCTCTTACGTAAACTCCGATCTTTCTCGTCAATGTCCGCGCAGGCAAGGGCTTCGAGATCACTGTGGAGTTTCTTGCGGAAGACGCGCCAAGCAGGCAGATACCGACATTCTGCTCCACCATGTGGAGGGCTTCGGGCGGACCAAACGCATCAGCCACAACCCTTAGCCGCACACCTGAGCCTTCAAAGTATTCTTCGACCTCCTCATATTGCTGTGGCGAGTGCTCGCGCCCCACCGCAATAACGGGCACGTCGTCAAGATCCTCAAATCGTACAAGAGGCTTGAGCGCGAGCGGGTGAGATTTCGGAACGCACGCTACTACCGGTTCCTCGGACAGCTGACGGGTGAGCAATGCTGGATGAGCAAATGGCAACTCGCCGACGGCCACATGGAGCGTTCCATCCACAACTCGCCCGACAAGCGCTGCCGTCAGGCCGGGGCAGTGCCTAATGCGTATCGTAGTATTTTCAATTCCTTCGAACCGCATCAGGAACCCCAGAAGCGGCGGCGGCAAATAGGTTGAGTGACCAACAAGAAGACGCCTCGCATCCAACCCAGCGAAAGATTTCATCCGTTCCTCTGCGAGGAGCGCCTGTTCCACTGTCCGCGTCGCGTCTGCATAGAATATCTGCCCCTCTTTGGTGAGTGACATACCTTCATCAGTTCCGATAAACAGACGCCGGCCGAGCAGGTTCTCCGCCGTGCGGACACGCTTATGGACTGCCGAGGCACTCAACGACAGCTCTTCGCCAGCCAGCACATATGTCCTCCGTTTCACCAGAGCGACGACCGCCACCAAGATGTCGATCGTCAATGCCGGAATCCGCATAAAAACCGCCTGCATATGGACGATGAGCAGAAACTCATCGGCGTTCCTGTTCGTCCTCTCGAGACGAGCTTAGGCTATTCCATATAAATCGCAACCGTTCAACCGAGACTGGCAGGGATTGCGGCCAATGTAGCACACGGGCGAGCGCCAACGAGACAGCGCTCAGTGGATAGCCGCTGCCACTTCTGATTTGCTCGATAGCGTGTAAAGCTGCTTTTCCAAGCAGACGCGTAAATCTCCCGCGAGGGGAGGTTACGCCACCGCAAAGTTTGCTACAGACCTCTTGCACAATGGCGGCGTATAGCTCCGCGCCCCTCGTCCCCTACGCTGCAAGCGGATGGTCTTGGCCGGATGGACAGGTGATGCGGTGGACATCAAGATGTCTATATGACGGAAGCGGAGCAGGGTTAGCTGAGGCGCCGGCAGTAGCGCGCCGGCGGGGAACGGGCTGCCGCGCTCTACTCCCTGATCGGCTCAGCCAAGCTCAACTCGCTCGACCCGGAGCTCTATCTCCGCCAGGTCCTCGCTCGTATCGCTGACCATCCCGTGACCCGTATCGAAGAACTCCTGCCCTGGAACTTCGCTCTTCATCTCACTGATACTTCCAGAGCTGTTTGAGACCGATACCCATACTCTGACATGTAGTGTTCACGATTTTTTTAGTGGACACTACATGTACCACTGACCTGACCCATGCTCGAGCCACAGTATCTAGCCTCGAAGTAATTCAGTCCGCTCTCACTATCTCGTTCTTTGCCGGTAAAGTGGGTCCGTGAAAACTCTATGGCGGTTGCGCAAACACCATACCCCTCTTAAGCGTAGACCTCAACGTAGAACCAATAAGCTATTGAAAGTCAGGGAGCCACCAGGGTTTCGGCATTGCCCAGAAGACGATCTCTCCCGGCTTGGAGACCGCCGTGTGGGAGCCACATTTGTTTACTAAAACCACACCGGTCTCTAACACTTGCTTGACCTGGATCATCGTCATAGCAGGTTCATTGCAGTTGATGTACGCGAGCCTATACGGCTCATTGCCGGGTTTTGGCCCCACGATCAGTACAAACTGCTGAAATCCAGGCAACATTTCTAGGGAACCCGTCCCATTTTTACCTATGGAGACCTCCGACGATTTCCATCCATCCCCCCACCTTACAGTCACTTTTCTGTTGGGCATGGCTTTGCCAGTTTTCCCGTTTACCAGTCGAATGGTGAATGTCTGCGCAACAAGCGATACGGGTAAAGCAGATCCTGCGATGAGCAAGAAAATTGCGAACCCTCCGATGATCCGCGAAGCGGCGCTATAGACCACTTTGAGCTGAGAATTCATCTTCGACCTCTTTCTTTTCAACAGTGACTGTACTCAGCGGAGCAATATCCAGAGTTATTACTTGGGCGATTGGAAGGAGGGTCGTCTTTATGATCCTTTCTATATTGTTGAACATACTGCTTGAGATTTTGAAGTTGGGTATCTTTTCCCTCCTTAGTGTTGGCGCGATTGAACGCTTGCACAAACGGCATGATTCCTGCAAGCGGAACCGGACCCGCTTCCGTTCCCATTTTCACACCAGCTTGAAGGAGCGCCCCATATGTATCGCGAGCCATGGTGTCAGCTTTGCCGGGGTCGGTATATGTCTTGTCTGGAGCATGACCATTACCTTGCATGCCGGGGAGAAGAAAAGCGAACAAGTGTCCGAATAGAGGTCCAAAGCCCGCGTGGGAGTAGGAGTCCTGCTCAGCGTGAAGATAAGCACCTAAAGCCTCGCCTCCATACCCCTCTCCTAGGCTATCCGATGTGCTTTCGAATGAATTCCACATTTCGGCTCTTCGCTCGCTCGTAGTGAAATGAAAGTCCCGTCTTGCTCCAGATCCCAGGAACCCATAACCATTCCACGGATTTGTTGCCTTACTCTCGTCGACCCCTTGATCAGCGCGTGCGATCACCCCAGATTCGTAGCTCGAATATCCGGCTGCATACGCAAGAGCCTGCGTAAGATCAAGATGTACGTCCTGCTCGTAGAATCCATCGGGGTCTGTGTACCTTAATGGATTGTTGAAACCATAACGATAGAGATTCAGTGCTTGCGGATTACCCGGGTTCGGTCCTGTGGCATCTGGACTCATGAAGCGACCCATGCTCGAGTCATAGTATCTAGCCCCGAAGTAATCCAGTCCGCTCTCACTATCTCGTTCTTTGCCGGTAAAGTGTTGTTCGGTGGGGCCTGAAGATTGCCCAATAGGCATTTCGCCGAACGGCATCCCCATGTAAGTAGCCTCTAGAGAGCCAGCAAAGTTCGTCTGCGCCCGTCGCGTGCCGAGCCAATCCGTCAGATGGAAGTGCAACCCCTGGTTGTCGTATGTCGCCAAGAGGCTGCCATTCACATAGACATTCGTATGGATCGGGTTACCCGAACCATCCAACTCTGTCATCTGTTCCCCGGAAGGCCCCAGGATATATTGGTTGGTCAGCGTGAACCCATTGGAGCTGACATCACAACTCCAGACGGAGATTGTGCCCTTGGCAACACGATGTCCCTCTACGTCGTAGAGGTATTGCGTCATGCTCGTGGCGTCCAGAGGTGGTGCGGCCGGTGTGCCAACAGCGCAGATTCTGCCGTCCGGATCGTAGAGGTAGACATGACTGCCATCGCCGATTATATTGCCCGCGGGATCGTAGGAAGGTGCGACCGTTGTCCCACTCGCATTCGTGCTGAGAATCTGGTTGGCGCTGTTGTAGCTCGCTATATCGGTCGTGATGCTCGCCGAAGATGCGGGTTGGCAAGGGGATGTCCCACCGCCTGCAATGCTCTGATCCGATCCAGACTGGTTTGTTCTATTGCCGAACGAGTCGTATGACCAGCAATAATACGAATTCTGACCGTACGCTGGCGTAGCAGTACCGCTGGCGAGTCGATTCAGACCATCGTATCCAAAGGTCCATGTTCCCATCACGGAATCGGTATAACCCAGCAAGTTACCATTCAGATCATATCCGAGGTTCGGTGAAAGCATGCTGTAGCTGTAGACAGGCGTTGCGACCGTGCTGGGGTCCGTTCCTCCAGTCAAGCTGCCACTGCTGGGGTTTGCTGAGAACGAGCCCTGCGCGAAGTCCTGGCTGTCATACGTGCTGGCCAGCGAGTAGGAATAGTCTGATGAGGCTCCAGGTTGCTTCGAAGTGAGCGTGAGCGTGCTGCCGCTTAGAGTAGCCGTAACCTGGGAATTCGGATCAGTGTTCAATGCAGACTCCAGTGCCGCTGCTATTGCGCTGGAAGTCGTGTTGGTCGTTGAATTATACGTTGCGGACTCTGAAACGCCGCCGACCGTCAACGTGACTGTGCCCGCATCAAAGGCACTCGGGTCCCAGATAATCGGTGCCGCAACTTGACGAACCATACTGTTATTCGTGTCCGCAATGTCGAGGTTGCCATTACCGTCAACAGCAACATTCGAAGGAAAATAGAGCGCGACGGTTGTCGCCGGTTCGTTGTCCCCCGTATAGCCGATCAGACCATTGCCGGCAACTGTTAAGATAATCCCGCTTGAAGCTTTGACGGCCCGCACAACTGAGTTTCCATTATCTGCAATATACATATTGCCGGAGGTATCGAATGTTACGCCCGAAGGCATCGACAACGTGGCAGATGTAGCGGCTCCTCCGTCCCCCGTATATCCAAGAGTTCCGTTTCCCGCAATCGTGCTGATGATCCCCGTGGATGCTGTGACCTCACGAATCCGATCACTGTACTGTTCTGCGATATAAATATTGCTCGCGGAATCAATGGCAACCCCTACAGGGTAGTGTATGGAAGCCGCCGTAGCCGGTCCGCCATCCCCCGCATACGTCGCCGCACCATTTCCTGCAATGGTTGTGATGATGCCGGTCGAGGCATTGATCTCTCGAACCACATTGTTGTTGGAATCGGCAAAATAGATGTTCCCTGATGCATCCAGAGCAATCCCCTGTGGGTCGCCCAGTTTCGCGGCGGTCGCCAAGCCTCCATCCCCGGAATAGCCGTACGAACCATTCCCGGCTATGGTTGTAATAATTCCAGTCGCCGCAGTGACCTTGCGAATTACCTCGGCTCCCGCATCGGTAATGTATAAATTGCCTACAGCATCGACTGCAATTCCACTTGGGGAGAGCTGAGCGCTCGTCGCTGGGCCTCCATCGCCGGAATAGCCTGGCGTTCCGTTGCCAACCACTGTTGTAATGATCCCAGTGCCAGCGGTGACTTTACGAATGCAATAATTGTCCGCATCCACGATATAGATGTTGTTGGCCGTATCCACCACAACAGAAATAACCGAATGCATTTCGGCGCTGGTCGCTGAACCACCATCGCCAGAGTAGCCTTCATTTATCGAGCCGGCTACCGTCGTTATAAGAGGGGCTTGGGCACTAGCGGCACTCGGAAGCAGACATAAAACGCCTACCAGAGATAGCGGTAGTTTGTGCAGAACTCGGAGCGCAAATGTCATTTGCTCTGCTCCGATCCAGTGATAGTGATTGAGGTAGTCCCGCTTGTTCCGTAGCTCTGAACAATACTTCCCGTATCCGTTTCACCATTTACCCTGAGTCTCGAGTCATAAAACCGGATGACAGTCAATCCGGTTCCATAGAGCGCTCCCGTTAAGCCTCCAGCAGGACTATAAGACGGATTCGAGAACAGCATTGGCGGATGAGTTGCATCATTCCAGCTACTCTTTACGGACAGAACGTGGCCAGCGCCATCATATTGAGTTGAAAATAGCGTTGTTCCGAGACCGTTGCTATAGTCTGTCAGCTTACCGGCAAGATCATACTTGTAGGTAGAGTATCCTGGGTAATCAGTCGTGCACTTCGTGAAGACGCATTGCAGCTCGCTTGTTACCCTTCCCATCGCATCGTAAGCATAAGGAATGCGTTTAGAGTAGACCACCCCATTAGAGATGGCATCCTCTTCCGTCAGACGTCCTATCGTATTTGACGTGCCAGAAAGACTGGAAGAATCATAAGTGTAGGAAGCAACAAGAACTCCACTGGATGGGCTTGAGCAGTTGGGGACACTGTAAAACTTATACGTAACTCTGTTCAGTACGTCATAGCAGTAGCCAAGTATCGTTGGTGCTGTGGCTAAATTGATCGGCTGTGACAATTTCTGGACTAGATTTCCATTCGCATCATAGCTGTATTGAATGGTTCCCGTTTCTGGATTCGATGCGACAATGAGGCGAGACAGCGGGTCATATGTGAAGCTGCGCGCTCGTGGTGTTTCACCAACAGAAGAATTGCCAATCTGATTGACGCTTGTAAGATTATCCAACGCATCGTAACGGTAGTCCGTTTCCAGGTTCAATGGATTCGCAGGCGTCCCTAGCTCCATCACCTGTGTCAAGCGGCCCAGTCCGTCACTCGTTCGAGCCCAGGAATGACTTGCTTCGTCTGTATAAGTGGTCGCATTCCCCGCATACGTCCAGATCAGCGACGAACTGTCCGGTTGAGTTTGAGTTTGCTTACGTCCCAGGGCATCGTAGAGCGGAAATAAAGTCAATCCATAAGTTGGATCCCTCAGAGTTCGATAAGGATTTGAAGTGGAGTAGACCTGTCCCATTGTGTTGTATGTGGTGTCCACATAATCGACACCCGAGTCGGAGTTCAGCTGCGTTTGCACTACCCTCCCGAGCCCATCGTAGAGCGTCGTACGAACGATAGGACCTGCCGCTTCACCGGTTGTGGTCGTTACAGTAACTTTTGGCGGGGTGGGGTCGCCGTTATAGTTGACCATCATGCTGCCACCACCTGGCGGATAATCTATCTCAGTCAGGCGGTTTAGACTGTCACCATAAGAATAACTTGTAATCTGACTGTTCCAATCTGTATGAGATGCGAGCTGCCCCGTCGTGTAGTAATATGAGTAGTGGTCAGTTGCATTGTTGGCATAGGTTGCCAATGTAAGATAGGCATCTGTTGGTTGACGTGGAGTAAATCCTTGGTACGCGTCGGCATAGCTATAGGTTGTTGTATATGACTTCGGATCTGTCTCACTGACAACCATCCCCGCTAAATCGTACCTATAGGTCGTAGGCGGATTCCAGTTGGCACAGTTGCTTCCCGAAAAGGCGAGGCAATGTTTCTCAGAGGTAAGATTTCCCCGAGGCCCGACCATCGTTGCCGGGTAATTCGCGTCATCGTGATTCAGAATTCCGGCACTTCCCGATAAAGGGAACTCGTCGTAATTGTACTGAACCATTGAAACAGGGTTTCCAGAACCATCAGTAACAGTTACCTGTGATGGCTTATCGACAATATGGGCCTGAGAGTAAGGATAGGATGGCTGCGTCGGGTTAGGACTCGACCACAAATAATTAGTAAAGGTTTTGCGCAACCATGCTGGAGGGTTTGCCGCCGCAGCACATGGGTTGCCTGAACAGGAATAATAATCAGACTCGTCCTTCTCAATGACGTTGTCATACCCATCGTATTTCAGCTGTGTCTGCTTCTGTAGCGGTGTAGCGCCATCGTAGAGAGTTGTCGTTATTTGACCTGGATACGCACCAGCATAAGTTGTTGCCACCGATTCAAGTAGCTTACCAGCGCTTGTGTAGATAAGCTTGGATGTCTCCTGCCATGATGGCGCACCCCAGGGAAAGAGAGTACTGCTGTATTGCGTCGCCGTACCTGTATATGACGTATAGCTTCCATCGGGGGCGGTCACCGTCGACGTTAACGAAGTTATATAACCTGAACTGGATGTAGTAGGAAAGTTATACGACCAGTGATCTTCGCCCGACCCAGATGAAATGTATGCGTCGGTTACGACGAGACATGAGATGCGCGAGAAGTCCCCGTACCCCCCACAATCGCCGCGGACTCCCCACACGAATCGAACATAGCCACCAGTGGGGAAATTGATTCTCTGAATCGTCCCATATAGCGGGTCATAAATGAAACCGTACGCAGTGCCATTCGGCAATGTGATCGCGGTCACTGCATCCACTGATGAGGAGGTCATCGGCTGAACTGAAGCAGTGACGTTGCCTGCGCCGCCAGGATTAAAACAACAGATTTCCCACGTGGATGGGTCGTTGGGATCTTGTTGAGGGTGGGGCATGGTCCAGACACCTACCGGGACCTGAGAAACCGTCACAGAATAGTTCTCATTGTTTCCGCTAGCATCCTCCGTGGTAACGGTGTATGTTTTTGCGGCAATCTCGCCAACCTGCGCGATTGGGAAGTTTGTCGCGAAGGTAGTTCTACCTGCGCTGTCCTGAGCTATGGAAGCCACATTCCCATTGGCGTCTTCAAGTGTCCCGCTTGACCAGAATCCGGCGCTACCCCAGTATTGAGTTCCGTTTGGGTAAAGAATTGAAGGACCATAACCGCCTTGCGTGGCGACCCCGATGTTAGCGCCTGTTACAGATATTGCCGTTTGAAGGTCAGATCCGTCCCAGGTAGTGGCATTAGTGGGAGAGCCGTAGTACTGAGTACATTGCGAAGCGGAACTTCCTCCTTCGTACCCGTTCACATAGGCCACGTTCATCTCATGGGTAGACCCGGTCTCGTCCGAATAAAGGTATGGACCAGATATCTGACATCCCGCTACAGTGGGACCGTCTATCTGACTTCCATTTACGTTATATACAGGAGTGTAATTGGGAATAGTTGTTACAGTATCGGTCAAAAATGGCCCCGTGGTTGACCATGGGCCGACAGGGGCTGTCGCGGCATTGTAACTTCCGGGCATCCACTTGTAGTTAACTATTGAAGAATTAAGGACTGTAAAACCTAAATCCATCGCGCTGGAATAGGTATTTGCTTCCTGTAGGGAAACTGTCGCGGATGAATTGTAGAGAAGAGCGAATGGAATCCTTGGTCCTCTGGCACTCGTCGGGCCTGAAGGAAACGGAACCTTGACGCTCAGAGCGCCCGTAATATTGTTGACACTCCAAATTACATCTAGCTTATCTGGATCAGGGGTACCCGAAGGGTTGTGCGCGTCCGCATAGACGCCAGGAGGTGCCTGTGCCATTGAGCGGGTACCTCCGAATACGGCAACTAAGGCGATCATTACAAGTGCTAGCTGACGAACTCTATAGGTCGCATTTATCTGCTGATCCTGCTGCAGGCATTGGAATTCATCGTGGTCACCTGAGTCATTAAGTATTTTGGGGGGAACTGGAAACAACTCTTGCATGACGGCCTCTATGATGAAAGGAGTTGTAACATCAATTTATTACAGCTAAACCAGAACTTCGATGACCACCATGCCTGAACCCAGTGACCGAGAGCTTTGACGAATTGCTGACGTAGTAAACCCAAGACTGATAATTCACGGTTTTTATTTGGCGGCGGGAACGGTGTGTGGGAATCTGCACAGAAAGTTGTGGGCGGATTTACAGCAGCGCGGAATCGCGTGGCTGCCGCGAGAGACTTGGCAATTGATTCCAGCCATGTGAGCTTCCAGTTAGATCCCTTGGAAGCCATCCTGATATGAGAGTAGGAAGAGCTGGGAGCGAACGGGAACCGACGAGCACCAAGGCAAAAGGGCATGCAAATTCTTCCTGAAGAAAGTCAATCCAAAACAACTCAGCCGATCACTAATTCTCCCGGGAGTAATGCTGCAAGTTATTGCATATAACCAGTTGCGTCTATTTCATGCGTAGATTGCGCAGGAGAAACACTATCAGAAAGTTTGTTCCTGTCAACAATTTTCTTCATTGAAGCCATTTAGCGCCACCGGAAAAACCTGCAACTACACGCTTCCTCTTGGGCACAGCTTACCCGCTTGCTCGGGTATCCGGAGCTAGAGCTATCCAACAACTTAGCTGAGAACTCCAATGCACCCCATCGCTCGGCCGCCGCAACTGGATTCATCTCGGCCATCAGAACGCCGGACTGAAAATCGGTATCCCGTTTCGGGCGAAGGCATGGTTGATGGATCATCGAGGCGTAGGTGGGCTACCTCGGTCCTTTTGGCGGCCCGGATCGCCCGATTGAACAAGACCACCCTCTTCCTCCGCGATTCTCATCGAAACGGCAGTGACCCTTCCGATCACGTCGGCGTCATTCGGGAAGCGAACTTCGCGTAGACGACTGCGAGAGCGGGGTGACGGAAGGAGCACGAGACGGCCTTCCGCGAGTTCGCACCAGGAGCACGCGTAGCCATCACGAAGCTCTACGAAAAAAATGGGCCGGTCATACTCATTCGACCAAGGAATACGGTCGATGCGTTTTTGTTGCGGATCAATTTCGACAAAAGATCCTGGGCGGATCAGAGGATAGAGCGTGAAGTCCTCAAGACCGATGTAGCCATAGACAAAGCTGTGTGAGCCCTTGCGTGGTAAGAGCGTCGCCGGCATTCCACCCCACTGATGAAATATGCGCGAGACCAGGTTGGTCTTCTGCAGCGTAACCCCGTAGTTCAATTCAGAGGGCATGGGCAACTTCGACACAGGATCGCGGGTCTGTTCACCAATCAAATGTGTTCGTGGGAGAGCGAGCCTTGTCTGATCGGTACCGATGTTCCCCATGTGAATCCCAAAATACCCTAGAACCTCGTCGAAGGTGCACTTGTAAATGACGCTGAGCGCGTAGAGTTTGTAAATGCTCGGCGTGAAGTCTCCCTTCTCGACATCGGTGAGCCAAGTATGCGAGATATGGTATTCCCGATTTTTCTTCTCATCGGCAAGTCGAAGGCTGAGCCGCTCGACCTCGCGGGTGGAAAGACGGACACGTACCCTTGCTGCTTTCAGAAGCATGCCGGCTTCGGGGCCCAACCTTGCGGCAGAAATCATGCAGCCCTTCCTTCAACCAGACAGTCTTTCCTCGAACACAGACTTGGGGCTGTTAGTGCTGCAAATCAACAAGGAACAGCTAAGGGTTGCTGCATCAGGATGACAGCTTGAGCTCGACATCAACGGTCGGTCACTTCAAGCGGTCGGCGTTCCGGCCAGAATGATCCCCGATTCCGGATAGAGCGATGTCCTGCCTTCAAGCGTCGCGCGTCCAGATGGCCGTAAACCCGTTCATCCCTTAACCTTCTCTAAATGACGCAATACGTGGTTTTATGATGCCACTCACGGGGTGAAGGCGCATAAGTTAATTTGCCCAAGAGAGGATTCCCATTCAGGCCAGGAGCACAGTCGATGACATCAGACAGAACTCGAAATTGCCTAAGGTATCGAATCAACGACGGTGTACGCAACACTTTGCATGTAGACAGTGGAACCGTCCTCAACATCACGCGTGGCCAACTCCTGCGGCTGAACGAGACCGCATCATGGATGCTCCGACTTCTGCTGAACGGTAGAGATGCAGCGGAGATTGTGGATCAGCTGGCTGTGGAGTCCGGTGCGAGGCCCGAAGTAATCGCACAGGATGCAAGGGACTTCTTCGAAGAGCTCAAATCGTTGGGCGTCATTGAAGAATGCTCTGTGAGCGTTGCGTCTTCCGATAGTCAAGCATGAACAACATTCCAAGGTTGGAGGGTTGCGATGGGTCTACTTGTCTTCGAGGCTTATGTTCGGCTGATTGCGTTTGATCTCTACCTGCGGAGAGGAAGTTTTTCCGCGCTCTATGAACGAGTGCGCGGCTGTCCAGTGAGAATAGGCGTGGCCAGACTTGGATCCGTTGAACGCATATGCGCCGCGGTTGATCTGGCAACCATCTGGTATTGGAAAGAAGTGCTCTGCCTGCAGCGCTCCGCCGCGACTGTTTGCATGTTGCGGAAGCACGGCATCCCTGCGGAATTAGTCATTGGCGCGCAATCAACTCCCTTCAAAGCGCACGCCTGGGTTGAAGCCGACGGGAGCGTGGTCAACGACAAACCCTACATGCCAACCAAGTATACGGTCCTCGATCGCTGTTAAGGAGTTCCCATCATGAGCGCACAGTACGGAAGATGGAACTTCGATGGCTCGGTTGTCGGCGATATCGAACAAGCTCGAGCACTGCTCTCGTCCTATGGTCCTGACGGCGAGGAGATCTACAGCAGCAAAGGAATATCCATTCTGCTCCGTGCGTTTTCGACGACCGAGGAACTGGTTTCGAAGCGCCAATCTCTCATCGCCGCATCCGGAGCGGTGATCACATGGGACGGCCGGCTCGACAATCGTGAAGAACTGTTAAGCGGACTTGACGGCAAAGTAACCATCACTGATGGAGATGTTGCCATCGTCCGGACCGCTTATGAGCGGTGGCAGGCCGGCTGTTTCAAAAAGTTCAGCGGAGATTGGGCCATCTCGATCTGGAACACAAGGGAGAAGACGCTTCTGCTGGCACGGGATGTTGCCGGAGTGCGGCATCTCTACTACTCGATGGAGGGTAATTCAGTCACATGGAGCACCATCCTGGCTCCGCTGGTCTATGGAAGACGGCTTACGTTGGACGAAGCGTACATCGCAGGATGGCTCACTTCGTTTCCAGCGGCGCACCTGACGCCCTACGTCGAGGTGCAGTCTGTTCCGCCCGGCTGCTTCCTGGAAATCACATCGAGCAGATGCCTGGCTCGTCGGTACTGGGAGTTTGATGGAGGACAGAGAATCACCTACCGCAGCGATACCGATTACGAGGAACACTTCCGGGCACTGTTCGAGCAATCAATTCGCAGAAGACTGCGAGCAAATGCCCCCGTCCTCGCCGAGTTGAGCGGCGGTATGGACTCCAATGCGGTCGTTGCGATGGCCGATCTGGTTACGGACAAAGATTCGGGCAAGGCGCGCGTCGACACGGTTTCCTACTACAACGACGGCGAACCGAATTGGGACGAACGGCCGTGGTTCAGCGGAGTGGAGAAGAGGCGCGGGAAGACTGGCCTGCATATCGACTCGGGATCGCTATCGTTTGAACACACCAGCTCTGGCGAGATCGCGCTTTGGCCGGGTGCGAAAAATGGCGCCTCACCACTGGTCGACTGGATGCGCCTGCATGGACATCGTGTGGTGCTTTCCGGTATCGGCGGAGATGAATTCCTGGGTGGTGTTCCGACGCCGTTGCCAGAACTTGAAGACTTGCTGGCACGATGTCGTATCCGAGAGCTGGCGCGACGCCTGAAAGCATGGACGCTCGTGCAGCGGAGGCCGTGGATTCATCTCCTACGAGATGCGATCGCAGGCTTTTTGCCACTCGCACTGCGCCCGTCTGACCCGAGGCGACAACCGACCTGGCTGCACCCTGATTTTCTGAAGCGGAACCAACCTTCTCTGAGAATCGATCAAGCTCGTTTGACGATCTTTAGTGCGATGCCGAGCTTGCAGGAGAACCTCGGCGCGCTCGACAGGATCGCGAGGCAACTGGCAGCAACGGAGATTTGCTCTGTATATCCCTACGAGAAACGCTATCCCTATCTTGACCGCGACCTGCTTGAGTTCTTGTTCAGCATTCCCCGCGAACAGTTGGTACGGCCTGGCGAACGCCGTTCCTTGATGCGTCGATCGCTCCGAGGTATCGTCCCTGACGAGATTCTCAACCGTAAACGCAAAGCGTATGTAATCAAGTCTCCATTAGCTGCAATTGCCAGGGAACACAAACGGCTTACCCAATCAAACAATGAGCTTGTCACAGGCGCGCTTCGAATCGTCGCGACAGACTCCTTTATGAAAGTCCTTGAAGAGGCTGGCCAGGGAAAAGAGATACCTGTCGTGCCACTGCTTCGTGCTCTAGCTCTCGAACGCTGGCTCCAGAGCTTGCGAGCCAGCGGTTTCCTGAATGGACGTTCCGTGCAGATCTCACTTCCTGAAGAAGTGGTGACGCGGCTGCGATCCGCTTCCTCGACCAAACCCTCCTCGCTCATCTCCACCGGAGTCTAAGATGCAGACCGCAGAGAAAGCAGTATCGCCGGATTTAGCAAGATCCGCTCCTAGCCGCGAGCCTGTCGTGTGCCACCCCATCATTTTGCGTGGCAACGACACAGAAGTGTTCCTTCTGGGGCACGATGGCCGCCACTCGCCTCCGCGCGTTGAAATTCCGCGCAACCAGAGAACCGCGCCTCACCTCGTTGACGTGGTACAGCGGATATCTGGTTTGCACGCTATCTGCCGCTTCACACTTCCCGACGAAGGCTGTCAGGCCATGCCGCGATTCGTGGTGATGGATACCACCGATGACTCACATTCGACATCTGCTGGGACGAGATGGGTACCTGTCAACGAAATTGATTGGGCGGGCGATGTACCGACCTTCGTATGCGATCGTTTCATAGACGCACTCAGGCAGGCCAATGCGTATGCTATGACCAATTCCCCGACACCATTTAGCACACCGAGATGGTTCGAGGAAGTCTCGCACTGGGTAAGGTCGAAGCTCAGCTCGCGTGAACTCACACTCACTGGAAACTGGACCCAGTACAACATGGGACCGGAGTTCTCACTCATTCGTTATGAGACAGACAGCGCTCCAGTCTGGTTTAAAGCCGTTGGCAGACCAAATCTGCATGAGTTCACCATCGCTG
This sequence comes from Edaphobacter acidisoli, assembly GCF_014642855.1. NCBI lineage: Bacteria > Pseudomonadati > Acidobacteriota > Terriglobia > Terriglobales > Acidobacteriaceae > Edaphobacter > Edaphobacter acidisoli. Next base: position 33,581 of record NZ_BMJB01000005.1, read on the forward strand.
CAGAACTCGCTAACCTGCACTTCCCATGTCTCCCTGAGTTCATTGCTATCCAGCCTTCATGGCATGGCTGGTTGATGCACGACGGAGGCGGGAGCCCGTTAGATGAAACCGCACCACTCGATCATTGGAAGGCGGCAGCACGTTCGCTTGCAGAATTACAAATCGCATCTCTACCTGCCCGTCAATCATTGCTGACCGCGGGATGCAGAGACCTGTCAACAGAGAAGTTGCGCCTTCAGATCAAACCATTTCTCAATATCGTCGAAGAGCTAATGGCGAAGCAGCCTGTTACACCGCCCCGCAGGCTCAACCAGAATGATCTTCGCTTCATTGAGATTCACTTGAACCGCGCGCTCGATGAACAAGAAGCGCTTGGCATCGCCGATGCCATTGGACACTCGGACTTGAATCCCGGCAATGTTCTGGCTAATCCACACGACGCTGTTTTCCTCGACTGGGCGCAAGGCCACATCGGCCAACCATCGATCACCTTCGAGTTTCTCCGTGCACTCCTTGCCAAGCTGCGTCCTGGTTATGAGAGTTGGCAACAGGATCTGCGCAAAGCCTACCTCGACGCCTGGGTAGATGTTGTCACCGAGGAAACGATGGCACGTGCGCTTAACCTCGCAACATTGGTCGCGCCGTTCGCCTTTGCAATGAGCTACTGCTCTCAAGAAGGAGTCGAGCATCTCCATCCATCCCTCGAAAAGCTTCTGCGAGCACTTGCGCGCAAGATGTTCGCTGCTGCCCGCAGGTTTGCCTGAACATTGGCCCCCAGCCCTGGCGGGTCAGACCTCAAAACAGAAAGGAGGTGAATATCATGGAATATACGAAACCGGAGATCATCCTTGCTGGCGACGCGATCAGTACGATCGAGTCGAACCTGGATAAGAACATCGCCCCTGTCGATTCCCAAACGGGACAGGACCTGACCGGCGCTCCCGCCTATGAGGCGGACGAGTAAGCCTCGATGCTCCCAGGAACTCTGGCAGGGCAAGAGAAAAAGTGGGAGCACACAACGGAACGGGGCGCCTGGCGCCGGACGCCCTTGTTCTGTTCGTGCTGTTTCACTTCTGATCCGCTTCCATCGTGCGCAGCTTTCGCCAACGCGCATAGAGTGCGCGCTTGTCTGGAGCGGGGTCTTCTTCACCTTTCAACCAGAAAGTAAACCAATCGACATTGCCCTGTTCGGAGGCCATGCGCTCCCACGGTTTCACCAGCAGATGCGTGCCATGGGGCAGGACAACAAGATCCACCGGCTTGCCCATCGTTGATAACAGGGAATACCACTCCCACTCTTCCATAACCCCGGCCACGCTATAACTCTCAAGACGAATCGGGGTCTTCACGTGGAGGATATTGAAGGAAGGCGAATGTTCAATCCAGTTTGACAGCGTTGTCCCATAGGGAGGGCCTCCGTTCACGGCATCCGGCTCCGCCGCCTGATTGGGATACGCGACCCGCATGAAGTAGCCCGCATTAAAGCCATCGGCCAACGTTGCCGCTCGAAAGCTGTATTTCGAGTGGGTGAGGGTATAGGCCACGTAATAAACCGTGCGACTGAAGCCGATGATGCCGACACGTTCGCGATCGATAATGCCCTTGCCGTGGAGATAGTCGATGGCCCCTTCGAAAGCCGCCATTTGCTGGGGTGCTTCCTCTGGCGTGCTCCGATACTGTGCATCTCCACTGGCTCCGCCCATTTGGAGTACAACGATATCCCTGGCAGCCAAAGGACGAGCTGCAAATGCGCTGTTCCACGGTCCATCAATCCAAAACCGGCTTGGGTCGAAGCCGTGCGTCTGGATTACCAGAGGATAGCGCTGCCCAGGTTGATAATCCGGAGGAAGGTAGAGGCCTCCGTGTACCCAATGTCCATCAGTCGCCTTCCAGGAAATTTCACGCTCCATGCCAAAACAGACGTGCCTGAACTGAGGATTCAGGTCCTGAAGCAGTACTCTCTGACTCGTGACGGGATTCGTGATCCACAGCTTCGGCGGCGTGTTCATGTCCTGCTCGTAGGTCACACGAGGACGATCTCGTTCCGGATTAACCGTCATTCCCGCGACCTTGTCCCAACCCGCGCCGCGTTGTTGGTAAGCCTCTATCGCACGATTCGACTGTTCGAAGAGTACTTCCTTGCTCGACGCCACCCATTCCGTCGCTTTGGCGTTGCCTTCGAGGATCTTCTCAAACGTGTGCGAAGGCAGCTTCATTTCAATGGCGTACAACTTGCTTTCGCGCTCGTCCAGTTCCGCTCCGCTTACCTCCGCTAACGGCAAATAAGCCTTCGACAGGACCAGCGATCTTCCTCCGTTAAGCCAAAGAAACCCATCATGCTCCCAGGACTTCGGCGCATCGATCAGCGGAGTAAATATTCCGGTCCGTGTATCGAGCAAAAGATATTGTTCGACCGAGGACGTTGCGGATGCTGCTTTCTTCGCAGCAACAAACTCATGCAGAAATCGGTCCCGGTAGCCAAGCCAACTCTTCGGGACATCTCGCACCAACGCCTCAACGAGTGCATACCGTCCGTTCGGTGCCACAGACAGGGTCAGATTTGGCCAGATGCCGTCTTCGGCCGGCATACGGATAGCCCTGCGGCCATTCACCATCAGGAAAAGTTGCCGGCTGTCGCGGGAGCGGTACTTAGCATATGGACTACCCGCAAGCATCACTTCAGCAAGATTCTCGCCCGTAACGTAGAAGCCGTTGCGTTCAACCTCAGGAGAAGCGAGTGGATCAGTTACTGGAGGGTCGGCCTCGAAGACAATCACTCGTCCATGGCTGCTCGCGTCAAAGGCGGCGACAGGAGTGTGGTGGTGTGTAAGCTGTGTGAACCGCCTGCTCGAAAGATCGTAGGCATAGATTTGTCCAATTCTTCCAGGTGTCTCTCCGATGAACAGAAGGGTGCGGTTGTCGCTCAACCACTTCACCCCGGCAATGGCTGCACGATTTGAGCTGGATGACATCTTGACCACTCTCGCCGGGCCTCTTCCGGCAAGCGCATCGTCCGTGCGGAAGACTTCCAGTGTGTAATCAACGGTGTTGCGTCGCAGGTTGCCCTTTTTCAGGACCACCGCAAACCATCTACCGTCTGGCGAGTACAGTGCCGCATCCGTCGCCGAATCGTCTTCATAACTGGCGACTCCGAGGCGGGTCATCTCAATCGCGTCAGCCACTGTGACACGACCCTTTCCCGGGCCGCTCTGCGCGACCGCGCAGACTGCTAACTGTGCCAGACACAACGCAAGACAAATACGTAAGGAAAACAGACGCACAAGGCCTTCCTTTCGTCAAACGGCGATCAAGTGGTGCGGTGCAAGTTGTGAGTTGCTTTAGAAGCCGAGTTTCAGGGAGAGCTGAAGCGATCTCGGACCACCCTCTTGAAACAGAGGGTTGAGACCACCGAGCGCATTGTTCAGCATCTCGGTCGACTGGAGATAGATTGGTCCAAAACCAATCAGGGCCGCCGGATTGCCGAAGTTCGGATGATTGAGAGCATTGAATGAATCCACGCGGAAGTCCAGATGCGCTTTGTCCCGAACTTTGAATGTCCGCGCAACAGAAAGGTCGGCCTGCGCCAGCCGGAAACCCGCAATGTCGTTGCGTCCTTCCGTGCCCTGCCGCAACGTACCCGGTACAGCAAACGCATTCGAATTGAGTTCCTTGCCTCCGGCTGTCCCAGAGTTCGACACCCAAAGCGGCTGCCCGTTGACCAGGTCAGGCCGCGAGTACGCAAATCCTCCGGTGACCGATGACAAGGTAAGCACTCTGCCATTGAATGGGAACCCGCTTCGGGCAACAACCACGCCAGCCAAGGACCAACCTCCCGCAAGTGTTGCAAATGCCCGCAGTCCCGAAGGCGCAGGAATCGCATAGGTGAACGCTCCCGAAAAGCTGTGCCGAACGTCATAGTCCGACGATGCGTAATCGCTTGCTGCGCTGATTACCGTCCCGGCCACGCCCGCAACGACGTCGTTCGATGAATTATCAAGCGAGTGTGAGTAGGTGTAATTCAGAAGCAGTTGCAAGGCTCCCGACATTGGTCTGCGATACTGCAATTGAAGCGCGTTGTAATTGGACCACGCCGTATTGCCTGTCAGCAGAAAAGCGCTTGAGAAATTGGGATTCGGCTTGTATAGCGCTGCCTGCCGCAGGAGCTCGCGGCCTGACTGGCCCACGTAGGTCGCGGTCACCACCTGGCGTCCGCTGAGCAGCTTCTCCACTGCGGCGTTCCACTGATAGCTTCGCGGAAGTTTGAGATTGGGCGTGAATGCGCTCACCAGCGGATATGGAGGCGACAGCGAAGCAGTGGGCAGATACCCGCCAGCATCTGCAATTGGCAGAGCCACGTTCAGGGTAACGTCACTGGCCTGTCCAGGAAAGAACGTTGCCACGTCAGCTGCCCTTCCTGTTCCGAGGTCGTAAAAGATGCCCCAGCCTCCGCGCACGACCAGCGACCCTTTCGCGCCTGGCGTCCAGGCGACTCCAATTCTTGGTGCCACGTTGCTGTACGTCATTGACCAGAGCGGTGTACCGAACGGTGCCAACGCGATCTCTTGAGGATTATCTACGTTCAGCCACGCGGCGGCCTTGGTCGCTCCATGAGGCGCTGGAGCGGGAGCCAGTTCCCACCGTAGCCCATACGTCATTGTGATCTTGCTTGTTGCCTTCCATGTGTCCTGTGCATAGAACGAAGTCGAAGTCGTTCGGAACGACGAAGGCGCGTTGGTCGTTCCGGTCAACTGCGTCAGCTTCCCATTTTGGAGCAAACCTTTGACCAAAGATGCGGACATCACAATCGCACTCGCATGAGGCGTCTTGTCGAGAAAGATCACACGATAATCCACACCAAACTTCAACTGATGAGCCCCAACTCCTGTGTTCAGATCGTCGACCAGATTGATCTGCCGCGTCCGATTGTTGGCCACTGGCCCTAAACCGTAGAACTCCGTATCGAGCGTCTGAAACGAAGCATAGGTATTCGCCTTCGACAGCGTCCCCAGAATCACGCTCTCATCCACAGGAATGGCGCCGCCAAATGTGTCCTGCGATTGTGTCGCATTCGAACTCTGCGTCGAGTAGTTCGCCCGCAGCGTATTCGCCGTGAACTTCCCAAACAACATGTTCACCCCACCCGTCAGCGTCTGGGTATTCACAGGTGTGACCTGAATCATGCTCAACGAATAAATCCGCGAATTCGTCATTGACGGCGCGTAGTTATATCTCGCAAAGAGCGAGAACCGGCTACTCAGGTTGTGGTCAACCCGCAGCGACGTAGCATCGAGCGTCGCACTGTTGGCATAGCTTCCCGTGAACTCGCCCGTGCAGGTTGCCTCAGACACCGGGCCATTCGGCTTCGGAAAGGCATTGAGCAGCGGCTCTACCGCAGCAGGAGCCGCGCAGCCGGAGTCGTCAAGATGAGGCACTACAATCACTCCCGTCTGAGGCAGCCGCAACCGTGCACCCTCATAGGAGAAGAAGAAGAACGTCCTGTTTCGCACCAAAGGACCGCCTAGATAGCCACCAAAGTCGTTATGTCGCTCAGCAGCACGAGGCCTGCCTGCATGGTTGGCGAACCAGTCGTTCGCGTCCATCGCTTCATTGCGGAAGTAGTCGTACACCTCACCATGAAAGCGATTCGTCCCCGACCGTGTAGTCAAGATCACTTGTCCACCCGGTGTCCTGCCGAACTCCGGTGCAAACGACGACGTCTCGATGCGAAACTCCTGCAACGCCTCCACAGAGACCAGGCTGCTCGTTCCGCCCAATGCGCTGAAAGCCTGCGCCGAACCCGTACCCGATGCGCCCGAGTACAGTCCGTTGCTGCTCACCCCGAAGTTCGCCGACACGCCATCCACGGTGAAGCTGTTCGCGTCTGTCCTCTGACCGCCGATGCTGAACTGTCCCGGCGCACTCCCTCCTGCGGTGCCTGACGGCTGCTGCGCGATCACTACGCCTGGAGTCAGTTGCATCAGCGTGTTGAAGCTCCGTCCGTTCAGCGGGAGGTTAGCAACGAACTGCCGATCGATCACCGTGCTTACTGAAGCCGATTCAGTTTCTACCAACGGTGCTCCACCGGCAACTGTCACTGTCTCCGAAGCCGCACCCACCGGCAGCGTGAAGTTGATCGCCAAAGCAGCTTGTGTATTCAGTACGATGTCCGGTTTGATGATTGTCTTGAACCCGACCTTCGCCACCTGCACGCGATACGGCCCGGGAGGCAGATTTGGAATGGCATAGATGCCCTCCGAGTTGGTTACGCCCGGATACCTCACACCAGTCGCGTCGTTGACTACTTCAATGTCGGCTCCCACAATCGCTCGCCCATCCGGGTCGAGCACCAGTCCGCTCATCGTCCCATTGGGCGACTGTGCCAGGCAGCCAATCGCAGCAAACAAAAAAATCGCAAGCAGGCGGAAGACATCATTTGGTCTCACGAACAACTCCTTGACATAGCCGGTGTGAAATCGCTTCATCCGGTCTACGGAAACCCTTCGTCTTCTGTATCAGATTTTTGTGCTTTTCTGTAAGAATTTACCCCACGCCAGCCGCCCCCTACGGGTGGTTCGGCTCAATCTTCAGGTATGCGAACAGCAGCGGCTTGCCGCTTGGATGCTGACTTCGTCCCTTTGGCTCGACCGTCACAAACACTGCGTCGATTCCGGACAGCGTCTTCGCGTCGTTCGATTTCATCATCCAACGCTTCTTGCTCGCATTGTCCTGGTACAGGATTCCAAGACGGACCGCAGTATCACGGTCTGGCCCTTTACGTCCCCACACTTGAAACGTGCTCGTGTCCTTCACCCCAGGCTGCTGGTCAAGATCATAGGCATAAAAGATCAGAGACTTCGCCTTTGTGTAAAAGACGCGCCCGAAGGGCTTCGCGGTATCACCCGTTTTTGCGACGTCATATACCTCGGCGATGTACAAGTCGCGCGATCCCATGAGGTCACGAATGTCGCGGTCATGGTCCAGAATCTGCTGCTCGCGCGTCAATTCTTCATCGCGCCCATGCAACGACGCCGTCAGATCATTCACCTTCGCTTCGAGTTGCGCCAGACGCCCCGAGTCCCCGAGATTCACGCTTGCTGCTGCATCGAGCTTCTTTTGTACTGTCGATAATTGCGACTGTGTCTGCTGCAGCTGTTGGTTCGCGGCAGCCTGTTGCGCCGCATTGGTTTGCGATAGCTGGCTGCGATCTTTCGCCGCCTCACTCAATTGCTGAGTGAGTTGATTCCGCTCGCTCTGAAGTCGCGCTACATCTGCAGTGCGGGCAGTAAGCTGCTCGCGCAACGCGATAACCTGTGCATCCTCGTTGCTGTGAACAGGCCCAACTGGAACCGGAGCAATAGCAGGTTGGCTCGACTTAACTTGCAGGGGCTGTTGTACAGGCTGCGTCACCGGAGCAGCCACTTTCGCACTCTCCGAGCCATGACGAACCCCAGTTCGGTAAAGTGCCACCCCAAGCGCGCCACTCAGCAACACCCCTGCGGCAAATTGCCACCACAGGTGCCGCCACAACGTATCCCCCGCCGTCTTGCCCGAGCGATCGTGCTCAGGACGAACTCGTCCCTCGCGCTGCTCATCCTCTTTTAGCCGTGCAAAGAGTCTTCCCTCTGCCGCGGCCATTTCCTCAGAAGTCCACTGTGCAGGATCGTCCACACCATCCATTAATAGAGAAGACCCAGATGCCAGTCTTGGGATTGCCCCCGCGACCACGGCCTCGTACTCAGTCAGCCGTTCGCGACATTCCGGGCACTTCGCCAGATGCACGTCCAGCCGCTCCCGCTCTTCTGCGCGCAATGCTCCCGTCGTCGCCAGAGCGCACAACTCCTCGAACTCTTCATGGCGCTCGTGATGGAGTCCGTTAGGAGGCACGGCTCGGGCTCCTCCATTGGAGCCATTTTCTACCATATCCCGCTCACTTCGCTCCTAAATTTCGCCCAAAGATGCCTCGCCGCATCTTTTCCAGACCTCGATAGTAATGGTTTCGGACGTTTCCCAGTGTCTGCACCATTTCTCGCGCGATCTCCTGAAGCGTATACCCTTCATAGAAATAGAGCTCTAACACTCTGCGTTGGTCACGCGAAAGCGACCCCTGAATCCTCTCCAACTCGTCGTGCCCGATCAAGGCTTCCATCGATTTCTCATAAGAGACGCCATCAGAAAACCCCGTTGAATCTTGCAACTCCAGGTGGTCATAGAAATGGTGGCTCGCCAGATAGCGCCGCCGGTCGATGGCGCGATGATATGCAACCTGCACGATCCACGATCTCGCGCTTCCACGCGCCGCATCGAAAAGGTCAGCCTTGCGGTAGAGGAACAGGAATACCTCCTGCACAAGATCGTCCGCCTCGGCGGCATCTCGCAGAATCCGCAGTCCCACCGCCCTTACTATCCATGCATAACGGCGGAAGAGCGTACCAAGCGCCTCCTTATTGCCTCCGCAAAGTCTTTCAAAGAGAATGTCATCCGTGGCGTTTTCTATACTCTCGAAACCATTCTCGTCGCAGGAGGGATTTCGTGACGAGGCTCTTGACTCTCGATCGCTCCCTACAGAAATGTCGCTAGATGATGCGTCGGGGAAGATGGAAACCGAGTTCGGATTCATCATCCCTCCTATCGTCGCGATGGCATCTGTGCTTACGCGCTGCGATCAACAAATCAATAGGCCAACTATAGTTTCAGCTTCCTGAATAAGCAACTATAATTGCTGTTTCAAATTGCGTATCTTAGCAACGATATTCCCATGCCAAAGCGCGTGGGAGCAGATATCGAACGAAGATTTGATACGCCCCGAAGAATGTTTGGCTTAGCAATCACAAGACTCCGCATTCTAAGAAAAGAATCGCAATTTGAAGTCGCTGCTGCGGTCGGATGCGGCGAGGGCTACCTCAGAAGCATCGAACAAGGCAAAGAAAATCTGACCTTCGATTTGGAATACGCCATCGTTGATTATCTGGGAATGCTGCCTATGAGCAAGTTTTGGGCATATGCAGAAGACTTGGCGAAGAAAGAATCTCTCCATTCTTGAGGGAATGCGAGAGAATACGGCAACTATAGTTGCTGTTATCGAGCCCGATCCGCTCAGACCATGATTGGGTGGGCAAACCCATTGGACCAGTCAATCGCCGCAAATCGAAGACGCCCAGCGAAGTCTTTGGGCGCGCGGTGACAGAGCTTCGGCTCCGGGCAAAACTCTCCCAGGCAAATCTGGCTGCTTCTCTGGGATACAGCGTCTATTACCTCGGGAAAATTGAGCAAGGGAAAGCGAACGCTAGTTGCGATGTGATGGCTGCCATCGCAAGATACTTCGATATGTCCATCGGGCATCTATGGCTGTATGCGGAAAAACTTGCGAAAAGAAAGGCCAGCCGCAGTTAGAGTGTCGAGACATTGCCACTCGGAAAATTCGTCTGTGCACCAGCCTCCGCAAGTGGCACAATGTCTCCAATGAAGTCCGCCGTACAGAGCGACAACCGGCGTCACGGCCCATCGCCGATGGGCGGATGGAAAGTCATCTCCATCCTGGCCGTCAGTGCGGCAGCAGTTCTCACCGCAATTGTCCTCACCCGCAGGTTTGATTTCACCACAGCCGCTCTGCTCTTCGGGTTCGTCGCGTTGTGTACCGTAGCTATCCTGCACGCTCGTTTTCTTATCCTTGCCCACAGGGAACACCGGAACACTACCACCTTCCTCGAACGGCGCAACGCCGTCGAGCTCCGTCACGCAGAAGAAGCCCGAGAGAAGAGCCTCGCGCTCGCTCGTTCGGCTTGGCGAGAGGCAGACGCTCTGCACAAAGCCACGCTCGCCCTCACCGAAGATCTCCGCATGAACTCAGTGCTGGATACACTGCTCGACCTGCTCCACCAGCAGATTCCCTATGAAGCCGCTCAGGTGCTGCTGATCGAAGCTGGTCCTAGAATGTTTCTTGCCAGGGAAGCCAGACCGGGAGGCCCCAACAACCCCTTGTCTCCCACCCCAGACACGCTCAACTTCACCGGCTACTCCGTCTTAGAACAAGCACTCGCAACTCCCAACGGCCTCCTCATCTCCGACACCCTCGAAGAGAAGCTTTGGAAGAACATTGCTTCTGGCAACCCAGTTCGCTCCTGGCTCGGCATTCCTCTCTCAGCATCGAACCAAGTCATCGGTATGCTCTGCGCCGCCAACTCAACTCCAGGCCATTTCACTGCGGAACACTTACGAATCGCCCGTTCTCTCGCTGCTTCCTCGGCACTGGCCATTCAAAACGCCCGCCTCTACGAATGCTCGCAAATCTACGCCGCCGAACTCTCCCGCCGCTCCCATACCGCTTAGCCAAATAGTCCAGGCAGGTTCCTTCCCGGGTTTGGTGCGCTTCGCAGATACCGTCGCCTTTGGCTCTGACTCAGGAACCGGCTCGATCAATTCCGCCCAGTTGTTTCTCGTGTTTCCTACCTTGTCGCTTACGCGAATCTCTTCATTCTTCTCAAAGTAGCGGCGCAGCAGGTCAATGACACAGGTTACTGTATTGAGGCCCAGTGGCTTTGTCATTCTGAAGCGGGCACGCCAACAGGCGCGGGATTAGCTGATAATGCATCTCGTCAGAGATGACCTGAAATGGTTTACATTGAGGGCGAATCGCTTTGTACGGTGAAGGTACACGGGACGAGGCCAGCGGCTGTTGCTTACACGTAAACAGTGGAGAAGGAAGCAGAGTAGCAACAGCAGAGAGGCTCAAAGGTAAGGTGAAGAATGTCAGCCCGACGGTCCTTCTCTACATGACAGAATCACTCAATTCCTTTCGAGGGGCATCCTACCTCGGTTCTGCGGTGATGTTTGGTGTAGCCGCAGAGACTGCCCTCTTGGCATTGAGGGATGCTGTTCACAGCGCACTTGATACCCAGCAGAAGAAGGACAAGTTCAAGGCGGATACGAACGGAAGGCCCGCGAAACGTATCTATGTCGAGATCCGCAAGCGTTTGGATTCATTGCTGCGTCAGATTTCATCCGATCTGGGAATGGAAGATATCAGCGCTGAACTTACAGGTATCTTCGATTTAATCCGGAAGACGCGGAACGAGGCAGGTCATCCAACCGGCCGAAAGTTGAGCGGGAAGAAGCTTTCGCTCTCCTGTAGCTTTTTCCGTTGTATTGTGACGCTGCCTATGCAGTTGTGGATTGGCTCGCCAGCAATCCAATTTGAGCGGATACGGACTCTGACATCAACGCCATGCCGTTCAAGCTCGGCGGATGGACGTGCCCTGGTATTCACCGAGAAGCCAAGAAACAAGCTGTATCCCTGGGGATGCCTAGATATAAAAACGGAATCCCAGATATTTTCCCTTCGAACAATCCCAGTTTTATTTTCTCCTTCGCGGGGAGATGTCCGGTTGATAGCGCAAAGCGCCGCGCGAGCGGGCCAACGTTCGCCTGCGAGCCAGGAGCCAGAGGATTGGTCACGGTGAAGACGGTTCAAGACCGACTACTTGAAGCGCAATTAACTTCCGAGGGAACACATTTCGGTTACCCTGTTGGCGACCCGAGACCGCAGCAAGTTGGGATTTTAGACGGCTCGTTTGCAATGCAGGGAGGAAGGCTGTTGCCGCTCTTCTCATTTTGTTTTGAGAATAGCTGCACCTGTTTACGCCGACCTTCGTAAGCAGAACGCATAGCAACGAGCTCCTACGATCTCCAAATAGGCCTCTCGGATCTTGGAGAGCATGCGATGAAAGCACCTCGAGTATTTCTGTGGTTTTTTCTGATCTGCGGTGGCCAATGCTTTTCGGCAACTGCCCAAAAGCGGCCCGCACCCGAACCCCAACCATGTACCTATGCCAAGGACCATAAAGTCACTGTCTCGGATACGGACAAAGACGTGAAGGTGCCTCTCGCCTATTTGATTCCGTGCATACAGGATCTGCTGGGACATGCACAGGATCAGTTAGCCGAGGACTCTAAGGGCAAACCGGTCGGCGAGGCCCCTCCTCCGCTCAGCACTGTCGAATTCGACTTCCAAACCGTCAGTCGCTGCAGTCAAGGCTGTCGAGCAGAATCCTCTCGTGAAAGGGTCCGAACGGCGAGAAGCTCTCACACCGGAAAATAGTCGTTACTGTTGCCTTTGAGGTCGATAAGACGTTCAATAACGATCTGGACTTCACGAAGATCATCGTTGTAGGCCCCGAGGTCAAATACAACCCCGAGAGAGACGACGTCCAGACAGTAAAGCTCACTTTTGAAGATGTTGACAAGCCAGCCGGCACTTAATCGTGCGTAAGTTATGAGCATGTCGCCCCTCCCGCGATATTCTTTCTTGGTATTTCTGGAGACAGTGAGATGAGCGATCTAGCGGTAGTAACTCTTTCGGATGGGCGGCTGCAGACTTTCTATGTCGATGATGCTGGTGTGCTGTGGTCCAGATGGTAAGTCTTCGGAGAACCATCGGACGTTTGGCAACCCAAAACGAAGGTTGAACCCTCACCAGGCATCGTCACGAATGTCGCGGTGACGACGACTCCCCAGGGCGACGTGACCGTGCTGGTCACCCGGCGGGATGGGACGTATGTCGTTTCGGTCAAACCGGGACCAGATCCGAATGCAGGGTGGTCCGATTGGCAGATTGTATGAGGCTCTGCGAACTCGATATGGCTTTCATTGGCGAGATTTCGGCACTTATCTACAGCGGCGATTCTCACCTGTGTCTCAACAGAAGTTGAGAAATTGTTGTATGGATCATTCCATTGGAATCCATTTGTCTTCGCCAGTACGCGCAAACGGGGAAAGCTGCCGTACAGTCCGGACTCGAGCCTCACGCGGTCGTTTCGTCCCGCTGCGAACCGAGCGAAAATTGCTAAGCACATCGGATGGCACACGTTCCGGCGCACCTTCTCGACATTGCTGAAAGCCAACGGCGAGGACATCAAGACGGTGCAGGAGCTGTTGCGGCACGCGACGGTGAAGATGACGCTTGAGGTCTACGCGCAGGCGGTCACCCGAATTTGCCACGAGGTTTGCTACTTCGCCGCTCTTCCGACTCATCAAGGCGAATAAAAGATGGTGCACGGTCAAGAAGGCCAACACGACACTTCTCTCAGATAGATCATTCCGAGACAACAAACTTTGAATTACATTTAGACACGTTCGATGCTCTGAACCACACAAGCCTTGGTAATTCGGTAAACACAATTAATTCAGGCACATTCGGGCAGCTTACGACAGCGACGGCACGCAGTATGCAGATCGGAGCAAGATTTACCCTTTAGGGTCGGACGATGCTTTCTCCAGATCAGAGATTTAGCATTCATCGTGCACCGTGCTGGGCTTGTCAGAGCATTTCTAATTTAGGTGTTTTGTCCCGGCATTTGATGGATTGGGTTGAGAGTAAATCTCTCTGGGGCTTGCGTCCAGAGTTTGCAGAGGTATTCGTAGGGCGTGAGCCCTTTGAGAGTCTTGAGTCTTCGAGCGAAGTTGTAGGCTTCGAGGAAGTCGGTCAAGTGCACTTTGAGGCCGCACCTGGCATCACGGATGCGGTGAGTTGATTGCGGGTGATGTTGTCGCAGGTATCGCAGGAGATGATGCCGCTCGCCGCAAACTGAGGAGTTCACAGCACTGAGGCAAATTACCAGAACTTCAAGAGAAAAAACTCACTCAAAAGTATGCAATTTCAGAATGATCAGGCGCCGCGCTATCGACGGTCCCCTGCTGCTGGACATTCAATAGCCGCAGTGGGAGCGCATAGCGATTCTCGTTATTGGGAAGACCGACATGGCAGCTTAGAGTCCAGTTCTCACATTTTTTGCGAGATCCTGTTCGCGAACCAATCCAAGGTCCTTGCCGTTTGCGTACCTCTTATGAAATCGGAAGAAAGCCAAAACGAGGAGCTTGAATGCCGACGGACAAGTTGATCAGAAATTTCGCCTTTGTCAACGGCGTGAATCGCCGCTCTTTCCTTACTGGCGCAACAATGTTCGGCCTGGGCGCTGCGACTACGGCAATCGTTGACGGCTGCGGCGAAGGACACTCGATGATGAGTACTACGCCGGTATCGGCGGCGGCCTCTACCGATACCGCAGCGAACATCCTCACTGCAGCCCTCATCGCTGAAAGTCTTGCCATCACCACGTACTACACTGCTCTATCCACAGAGGCGGTGATTACCGATCCGAATCTTGCTGGATCTGGTGGAACTGCTCTAAACGTCAGCGCGAATGGGAGCCAAATCAACGTTGCCTATCTCCAGGGCGCGCTGCTCCAAGAAGTCTCCCACGCACAGACCTTGCGCTCACTGCTTGGGTTGGCAACCAATGGAAGCGGAGACGCCACCGCAAAGATCCCACAAACTTTTTATTTTCCAAGCGGAACATTCGGATCGCTCTCCGGCTTCCTCCCTGTTCTCATTGATCTCGAAACGGCTTTCATCGGCGCCTACATGACGGCAGTGGAAGAGTTTGCTTCGATGGCTGCAGGCTACAATGGCTTCAGTTCTACCCAAGCCAATCCGGCATCGAGCGGCTCAAATTTGACCCAGGCGGATCTCATTCTTTATGCAAAAGTTGCCTCGTCGATCCTCGGTGTCGAGGCGGAGCATCGCGCCTTGGTACGTGGCATACCAGCTGTGACCCTTTCGTCTCCCAATTATGCGGGTGTCGATTTGATCCCCGCAAACAACGTGAACTATGAAAGCTCCGACAACTTCACCGGCCTGATCACCAGCGTGAGTGGGGACAGCAGCACAACGGCAGCAGCCGCTCTGGGACCTTTCATCACCGCAGGATCAAATCCTGTTTCCGTCGCAACAGTAGCCGCGCAGGCCAGTTTTTCTTCCGTTGTTCCCGCGTCTATCGCAGCCAATGTGTCGGGATCGATCCCCGCAGCAGAGTGAGCAACGGCGTTTTACCCGTCGAAATGGCAATGAAGGACTCAAAGGCTACTTACCGAAATCTTGAGACGAGATGTCCGCCAATCGTCGGTGCCACACATACTACCGTGGGCGCTTGGTCTAAGTAGACTCGTCTGTGACTCAGCTCTGCTGAATGTCTTCTTCGAATGTTGCATTCCAACCCTCAATGAACTAAGACTCGCGCTCGATAGCCCAGCTGTCGAAAACGTCTTCACGAGATGTAGTCATTAAGGACGAGGTTACGCGCCGGAACTCTCGCCAGAGCCTTCCCTGCCATTGACCTTAAGATCACCCCCACAGGGAGCGACAGCCCCGCTATCTTAGCCATGGCCTTCCGAACCCTCATGGTGAACTCCGGATTGACAATAACAGCGTTGACACTGCAGTGGGTCAACTCACTGCATCGGATGACCTCTTATCAAACCCGGACAGAATCTGAACTCAAAAATCGCTGCGGTGCCCTCACATGCATTGACGGACAGAAACCACACGATTTCTTCAACCTGCGGCCATATCTCAATCCATTGGCCGTTCAAACCAGTCGATGTTCGTCAACAGAAAGAACATCCAGGCCAGTAAAAGCGTGATGCTGTAACAAACATGAAAACATCGAAAACCTCTATAAAAATGGCATATTTTTCATAGCGGGCAACCTTTCAAGTGATCTATACTTGCCTCATCAACCCACGGGAATTTTGATATTCCGCATATCCCTTGAAGGCACTTCTCTCCCCCCGTATCGTGCGACATCGGGTTGTTCTTCTCCTGCCAAAATCTTCGGCTGATGACGACTTCGTCAGCAGTACACCGATCCATCTCACGACGAGGTTTTCGCATCCATGCGCATCGCATCCGTAGGCACAGCATTTCCCCCCCATCGTTATCCGCAATCTGTTATCACCGAGGCCCTCCTCGACCGGATGCAGGACAAACTCGAATCTCCCGGCGCCATGAATCGCCTCCACTCCAACTGCGGCGTGGACTTCAGACATATCATGTTTCCATTGGATACTCTGGGAACGCTCTCGGGATTCGGCCCAACCAACGACCTATGGATCAAAGGTGCGCTCGATCTTGGCCAACAGGCCATCCGCAAGGCACTTGATCAAGTTGGGCTAGAGCCGTCGGACATCTCGGCCATATTTTTTACATCGGTCACAGGCATCGCATGTCCAAGCATCGACGCCCGTCTCGTCAACCTGATGGGCTTTCCCAGAAACATCAAGCGCACTCCCATCTTCGGCCTGGGCTGCGTTGCTGGAGCGGCAGGAATCTCCCGCGCAATCGACTATGTGCGTGCATTTCCTAAGCAATACGCAGTTCTACTCTCAGTTGAACTCTGCTCGCTCACATGGCAGGAGGATGATGCTTCCATGGCGCATATTGTCGCCAGCGGTCTGTTTGGAGATGGAGCCGCTGCTGTGGTGCTCGCTGGCGAGGAGACGCCGCTTGCACAAAAGCCGACGAGCCTTCAGGAACCCTGTCCTCGCGTTATTGCCACCCGTTCTACTTTTTACCCCAACACCGAACATCTGATGGGATGGAAGATCAACCACACGGGCTTCAACATCGTGTTGTCAGCCGATGTCCCCTCTCTCGTCAAAAAGGAACTGCGTAACACAGTCGAAGACTTTCTCGCCGATAACAATCTCGGCATGGGAAACATCTGCAGCTTTATCTTTCACAGCGGTGGTCCAAAGGTGCTACAGGCAATGGAGAGCAGCCTTGGCTTGCCTCCTCATGCGCTAGATGCATCGTGGAATAGTCTTCGTCAGCGTGGGAATCTCTCCTCAGCATCGGTCCTCACGGTCATGCAGGATTTTCTGATCAATCGCCCGGGGAGTCCGGGCTGCTACAGCATGATGGGTGCGATGGGTCCGGCTTTCTGCTCTGAGCTGCTTCTGCTTCGGTGGTAGCTGCTGAGATGAAGGGAAAAGAGCGGAGGCCGGCCGGTTCATGGCCTCCGCTTTGAATCAATGCACTGGTTAATTAGTGGTTATTTTCCTTCGCACCATTCCCACCATTCCCAGCAAACCTGTGCCAAAGAGCGCGAGCGAAACCGGTTCCGGCACGGCGGAAGGTGTGGTTGAGGCCGAGGAAGAGAACGTCGTGCTACCAGTGGTCTGCCCCGGTGAGTATTGGGTGGAAAACGTGAAGGATCCTGGTGTTGAATCGAAGGTATGGGTCCCCGATCCTGTAAAGTTCCCAATTCCCGTGACGAGCAGAC
This sequence comes from Edaphobacter acidisoli, assembly GCF_014642855.1. Taxonomy (NCBI): domain Bacteria; kingdom Pseudomonadati; phylum Acidobacteriota; class Terriglobia; order Terriglobales; family Acidobacteriaceae; genus Edaphobacter; species Edaphobacter acidisoli. The sequence continues at coordinate 50,695 of NZ_BMJB01000005.1, forward strand.
AGGCGCTGCCGTTACTGCATCCGGTCACATTCATCGCGCTCGCAAAATAATCTGCGGTATACGAGGCAATATTAAATGCGAAGGTTTCTGCTGTCCCGTTAATCGTAAATAACGAGGGCAGCCCTGACGGAGCTGTATGTGAACCCGTTGAATAAGGCAGCGCCCCACTCAGAAAGACGATGGGATTACCATCCGCCAGATATGTGGCAAAGCTGCCGCCAAGCGATCCTTGGACGGAAGCGGGGCCAAACGTGATAGTCGAACTGGTAAATGAATCGGTTCCGTTGGCATTGACGAAGCCGCTGATTTGATCGGCGTGTCCAACTGCGACACCGCCAAAGGCTAACACAGTGAGTAACGCGAGGCACTTTACCATGGGAGTCTCCAAATAGCTAAAAATTGAACCGCGAGAAAATGATCCTCGCAGTTTCATAGGAGCGGCCTCTAGCTGATATCGTTGCTCGCTCCCCACCCTGCTTATGTGACTACGTTTTCATACAATCAATAGGCCCGTGATACTGGAAGATTCAGTTGCGCATCAGGGTCTCCCCCGGGCCATCAGAACCGTGCTGGTGCAACTCCCACCCGAGTTGACTTCTGTATGGCAATCTTGCTCCCATCGATGATTGAAACACGCTGCGTAAGCACGGACAGAGCTATGGATATCGATAATCTTATGTTCGACGAACAGCCTGTAATGGCCCTACTCTTACCATGCAACGATGAAGGCCAAGTCACATGCGATTTCCTTCTTGGTCACATGAGATTTGCTTCATCGCCGCACCGCCGCACAGTTTCAGGTCGGATGCATAGCGCGCTTGATGGCGTGCCGACTCGCTAAATTCGCGGATGAACCACCACTCTACAGTATTGATAAAAATAGCTAGCTTAGTTCTTTGCAGGTGCATATACGCAGTAGCCTCGAGGCGGAGCTGGAAATTCCGCATTTCCATTGCCATCCGTAGTCCTCTCGTCAGGAGGCGCGCTGTCCTTGCCATCCCATGCAACAGGCTTGAATCTCTGGTTCGGCCATTTCGTTTTAACTGAAGTTCCTCTCCACCGATTGCCAAGATTGTTGAGTACATAAACAAGGCCTGGCTGAGATTCGGTACCGGCACGCTGAGAAATATAGAGATCTGGATCGACGTGCAGAATGCAGCTCTCACCTCCGGCAAAGGCATGATGGGCCGCGATCAGAGCGTCAATCCCATTCGAGCTTCCCGGGCGGGCGAGCTGGCAGTTGTAATAATCCCACCAGAAGACACATGGGTAGCCATCCTGCGTCAAGATGAATGAAGAGCCTAGCATTTTGTCATTGACGACTTCATTTTCGCGCATATCGTGGTTTTCGACGAATGTAACGGCATTGAAGGGGCGGGCTGCTGAAACCGAGCTACCATCGGTAAGATTGCGGAGATCGTATTTGGGAGTATCGCAGACGTCTTTCAGTTTGTATCGCAGGGGAAAATCGAATGCAGCGATCTGGCGGTCAGTCAATGCAGCTACTCCATCGAGCCAACCTTCAATATCGTTGGGGCCTGCCCAGTACTCTCCAACAACAAACGGCGAGAACTCACGCCTATCCTTCTTTTGGTACTGGTATTTGGCCAGCAAAGCTATCATCCACATGCCATACCCTTTGACGAAATCAAAGGGGGAAGCCGTCGAAATCCAGGTCTTCAATTGCCAGGCGCGCGTATTCGAACATTGCGATATAGACCTTTGGGTTGCGATGGCAGAGATGGGGAAAACCAGCAAATCTCTCGCCTTCTACCATTGTGCGTTCATAGCGGCTGGGATGAAAGCAGTTCCAATCGCGTGGGAACTTGCCGCTTTTGGGATTAAATTTTGTCCATCGGCTCTTTCCATCCAATGGGTTGACTTCCTCCTGATCTCCGGAGTTATGGTCGATCACCACGTCTGCGATGGCACCCATGCCGTTCTGGTGAATTGCCGCAATTAAGCTTCGTAGCTCTTCGCCATTGCCATAAGCAGTCTTGACTGATCCTTTCTGGTCGTAGTCTCCAAGATCGAAGTAATCATAGGGATCGTAGCCAACGGAGTTGGCGGAGGCGGCCTTGGAAAATGGTGGAAGCCAGATTGAATCGAAGCCTGCCCCCTGCTTGCCCAGCTTTGGTATCTCTGCCTTGAGATAGTTCCACCATTCGCCTGCTTTGTTTTCTTTTGTGGCGCAATCCCAATAGAATCCTTGCAGCATAACAGCCATAGGCCATCTCCTCTGCCGCACCCTTGCGACAGCCGCGTCCAGGCTCAGTGCCGGTTGTGGCGGACTTGAAAAACTTAGATGCTTCCGGAGCACCTCAACATCGAAAGGAAGACGCATGGAGTGAAGCATTTGCAGGTCGGGGAGAGATTCGCGTTCGCCTATCGCTCGGAGATGTGACCGAAGGTTGCCCGCCCACCGGATGTGTCGACAGCGTCAGATTCACTTGCTACCGCAATGTCATGAGCCCCCGTATCTTTCAGAGCTGCTTTTGCTAGGTCAACCTGTTCTGAGACGTCGCAGTGTACGGAAAGAAGTATTCCGCCGTCCTTCACAGCACCTTCATACCGCTTCGCCTCATATTCTGGAATACCGAGACCTACGAGCGCGCCGACAATGCCGCCGACTGCTCCGCCGGCTCCGAGACCTGCGAGGGCCGCGATAATTGGGCCCGCTACGATGAGAGGACCAACTCCTGGAATCGCAATCACCCCAATTCCAACCAGAAGTCCTAGCGTTCCTCCTACGATTCCGCCTGCGGTAACCCCGGTCGTCGTGCCTTCAGGCGCTTTCGTATTCTTTTCATGGGCGAAGGCCCTCGTGCTCTCATCATCCGGAAGCAGGACCGAGATTGCAGAGTCGGAGAAGCCCTTTGATAGAAGATAGTCAACTGCTGCCTCTGCAGTTCCTGGTGTCTTATAAATTCCGAAGACCGCTACATTTTTGCTTGTCATGAGAAACTCCTATCTGCTTGCACAGCGAACTTCCGTAGCTCGACACAGGGCTGGACCGATCGGCTTTCTTTCAAGATCTTTGCGTCTCTGTGCAGACATCATGCCTGGCGGTGTGTCTATCAGGTTTCCTGTTCAGAAGAGACACTAGGCTGTTCAGAAGAGACATCAGATGTAAAACGAATTCCAAAAAAGCCCACCTGGTCGTTGAACGATACGGAGATACGCAACAGCAGTATTCGGTCTGATGTACGAATCCAGAGGATGAGTTGTCTCGATAATGCTTTCAAGCGAGATCGTTGGATAACTTCCGCGTTACTAGATCATCGCCGTCACGGCCAGCCTTCCAATGCGACTCAAAGTCCTTGTCTGGCAATTCTGCAGGAAGAAAGATCGAGAAAGAAGTACCGCTTTTTTCAGGACATACACTGCTGCGCATTTGGATCGTTCCGCCTAGCCGATTGATGATGCCGTTGGCAACCCAAAGCCCGAGCCCGGTTCCTTGCTCTCCCTTGGTTGTAAAAAATGGCTCAAAGATGCGGCGGATATTATTGGAGGCAATTCCGAAGCCGTTGTCGGCAATAGTGATACGAATTCCCCTGCTAGGCTGATGATTCCGACGAGAAGACTTGCGAATCCGTAGAACGATCGCACCGTCAGAAGGGATGGCATCCATGGCATTCAACAGCAAAGTCGAGAGCACCTGCCGAATCTCTCCGGGAAAGCTGCGAATCGTAACTCCGTCGGAAAGATACTGTTTGGTTACGGCAATATGCTTCGCGAGAAGTCGATCGGCATAGAGGTTCAGGACACTATCCGCAACTCTGTCCAAATGCACCGCAACCGGATTGACCGAGCCGCGGTAGAAACTGAGAGATTGCTGCGTCAAGCGCGCTACGCGGCCGAGTTCCTCCTCCATCATCGCCGCGTAGCCTCGTTCTTGTTCATCCAATCTGGGTGAATGCCGTAACAATGCCGCCAGATTCGTTATCGCTTGTAGTGGGTTGTTGATCTCGTGAGCGAGGGTGGCGGCCAGACGGCCTGCGGCGGAAAGCTTTTCCGATTTGATCAAGGCGGCTTCGGCCAACTTTTGCCCGGTTATGTCGCGGGCGATCTTCGAAGCACCCACGATCTTCCCATGCACGTCAATGATGGGAGAGATCGTCAGTGCTACGTTGAGCAGGCTTCCATCTTTGCATCGCCGTATGGACTCAAAGTGCTCTATATGTTCTCCGCGGCGAATACGATCGAGAATGATGGGTTCCTCATCGATGTGATCGGGCGGGATCAACATGGTGATGGACCGGCCGATCGCTTCTTCAGGCTTATATCCGAAAAGTCGCTGAGCGCCAGCATTCCAGCTTTTGATGGTTCCGTTCAGGTCCTTTCCGATGATCGCGTCATCCGAGGATTGGACGATAGCGGCGAGTCTTGCCGCCGCCAACTCCGCATCCTTACGCTCGCGAATGTCCATAAAAGTAGTGATGGCTCCGCTGATCTCACCTTGTCCGTCCGACAACGCAGCAAAATTCGCGAGCACAGGCAGGCGAGAGCCATCGGGCCGCTCAATGGAGATTTCGACGCCCGACGCGGGAACGCCCGTACGCAGCACCTCGACAATGGGGTTCCTGTCATGATCGAGCGGTGTGCCATCCGGCTTCCACATCTTCGATGAACCGCAATATCTCTCGACTCCACGGGCGGGTTCTCTGCCCCAAAGCTGCACTGCCAGATGGTTGTAATTGCGAATCACACCCTGCTCATCGCACACCAATACTCCCATCGGAGCGGAATTGAACAAGGTGCGAAAGCGTTGTTCGGTCTCTTGCAAGGCGACATCGGCCCGCCTGCGTTCCGTGATGTCCTCGATGGCCAGAAGGATCATCGGATCCGCATTCGAAGACGGCGCGAGCGTCCGGGCGTTCAGAAGCATGATCCTGGATCCAATCGTCTCGAAGTCATGCTCCACCGTGAAGCCCTGCACTACGCGGCGTTCCGGCAAGATTTCTTCCAGCAATTTACGCAGATCTGGAATGTCCCATTGGCCGTTGCCCAAGCCATAGAGGAATTTGTTCAGGGTTTCCTCGGGAGAGACCTTGAACATGGCAAGGAAAGGCTCATTCGCCATCACAACTTTGAGTTCACCGGTCAACACCAGGAGCGGCTCGACGACCGTATTGATAACTCCATGAAAGAAGTCAGCCGCTTTTGTCAGCTTCTCATTGGCAACCTTGATGGCATTGATGTCCTGCAGGGCTAAGACAACTCCATCGATCTTGTTGTCCTGAGTGCGGTACGGCAAGATGTTCAATAAGTTCCAGCGCCCTTCAGCGTCCCGTATCTCCGATTCGGAAGGCTGGAGAGTCTCGAGCACCCTGCCAATCATCGATTCCAACTCAGGCGCATCAATATTCAACCGAATGTCCGCAATGGGCCGCCCGATATCGGACGGTACAACCTTCAGCAGCCGGTCGGCCATGGGCGTCACGCGTCGAATGCGTAATCCGCGGTCGAGCATCACCACTGGAAGTCGCGTGCTGTTCAGCAGGTTTGAGATATCGTTGGTCAGCTCGTGAAGGTCATTGTTCTTATGGCGCAATTCCGCATTGAGCGTGTTAAGCTCCTCGTTGGCCGATTGAAGCTCTTCTTTCGATGTCTCCAACTCCTCATTCGTGCTCTGCAGCTCTTCGTTGGCCGAGAGGATTTCTTCATTAGCGGATTGGAACTCTTCCCTCAGCGAGTCTTCTGACTCGATCGAGGAGCGCAGCGCATCCTGCACCTCGATAAGTCGTTGCTTCAATTGTCTGGACTCATCTCGCTCGCGGAAATTTCCTTTCATCTTGCCGCGAGATGCATCGTCAACCGGTGGCACATAGGACGAAACATCGTCGAAGAGCACGAGGAAAAAGAGCCGATCCTGAGGTTCTTTCTCCTTCAGGGGTGAGATCGAAAGATTCAGGATTCGCCGCTGGCCATCGCCTTCAAACGGAACGCCGTCCTTTCGAACGGGTGTGCCCCTCTTCTTCGCTGCGCTGATGAGGGTCCTGAGCTCAATTGCCAGTCCATTGCGCGCCAGCTTCAAAATGTTCAGACTTGGTTTTCCGGGCGCCGGCTCAAGGTAGGGAGATGTGCGCCCCCGGAATTGGACCACGTCCAACTCCCCGTTAATGACTACTCCGACTGGCGAGTGATTCTTCAGAACCAACCGATCGGCTTCCGCCTGCACGTCAAACTCAGACGTAGACGCATCTTGAACCTTCGCAGTCTTGCCGACCGCAGCTAAGCTGATTTGGGTTGGGAAATAGTTCTGCGCAAAGTCGTAGTGCAGCCTTGAACTCACGGTCTTCTTACTGTAGATCTTGTGCTTCTTGTCTACCGTGGAGAACAGGTCTGGGTATGCCGCGACACTCTCCGAGCCGCCGAGTACCAGAAATCCAGACGGCTTCAGTGCGTAATGAAGGATTGGAATGATCTTCTTTTGAAGCACGGGCTGAATATAGATGAGCAGGTTTCGGCAGGCGACTAGGTTCATCTGTGAAAAGGGAGGATCGGTCGCTAGGTTCTGCCGGGCGAAGATGCATATATCGCGTACTGCTTTGTTCACGCGATAGCCGTCCTCTGTCTTGACGAAAAATCGCTGCAGGCGCTCCGGCGATATCTCCTCGGCGACGCTCTCCCGGTAGACTCCGGCGCGCGCTCTTTGAATGCCCTTTTCATTCAGGTCGGTTCCAAATATCTGCACCTGAAAGCTCGATGCCTTGTCCCCCAGAAATTCAAGCAGTGTAATGGCAAGGGAGTAAGTTTCTTCCCCGGTGGAGCAACCGGGTGCCCACATGCGAATCGTCCCTTTGTTTCCTTTGTCCTTCAGAATCGCCGGGTACACCTGCGTCTTCAACGCTTCGAACGCCTCGAAATCTCTGAAGAAGCTGGTGACCGGAATGAGAACGTCGTCATAGAGCTTCTGGCCTTCCTCGGGGTGGGCCTTCATATACTTCGCATATTCGCCAAGCGAGTCCAGCTTCAGGATGACCGAGCGACGTAACGCGCGACGGTGAATCGTATTCGGCTTGTACTGGCGAAAGTCCACGCCGCTCGTCTTCCGCAGTTGTTCGAAGATAATGAGAAAATCGTCCTCGTGGGAAGGCCGAGCCGCCGAGTCTTCCAGTTCGTGGGCATTCTCTTCTGCGGCAGCCTCATTCTGGTGAACATAGGGATGGCGTCGGATCCGCAGCAGCTCGCTCGCAATTTCCGGGGCAGACAGAACGAAGTCCACACATCCGGAGTCGATGGCGCTGCGCGGCATACCGCCGTATTTAGCCGTGTCAGGATCCTGGGCAAAGGTGATGCCCCCTTCGGCCTTGATGCTCTCAAGCCCAAGAGTGCCGTCGTTGCCCGTGCCGGACAAAATAATGCCGATCGCCCCGCTCTTGCGCTCCTCAGCCAGGGAACGCATGAAGAAGTTCACCGACAAATGTTGAACTGGCCCTTTTTCTCGTGGAGTCAGCTTGAAACCGCGCGCGGTCAGGGCCATGAACGAGTCAGGTGGAATTACATAGACATGATCCGGCTTGATTCTGGTCCCGGCCTTGACCTCCTCGATAGGCATTCTGGTTGCCTTCGACAGTATCTCGGGAAGCAGGCTGTGATGCGTCGGGTCAAGGTGTTGCACCAGCACGAACGCCATTCTGGTATCGACCGGTAGCGCGTGAAAAAAATCCTTATATGCCTCCAAGCCGCCTGCCGAGGCGCCCACCGCCACAATAGGAAACGAGCCACCCGGCGTGCTCTCTTCAACACTCGCGCTCGCCCATTTTCTCTTCGGAGTGGACTTCGGTTTGGTCGGCTTCGTTCTCATGCTTGCTCGGGCCTATTTTTCACGTCTAAATCATTCTGCGACACCACTCAATTTAGGAAGCTTTGGCGTTGACGAGAGTTGTCCTTCGCGATCCATTGTGTGGCGCGACTCTCTGAATCGCTGCCAAAAGATCGGTTGGGTGCACAGGCTTCAGAAGCAAATCGAAGTTATATCCCTCTTCTCGCGCTTTCTGGAGAAGATCCGCCGTTGCCGCCTGTCCCGAGAACAGTAGGACTTTGCAGAGGGGATGGAGTGCTCTCAATCGTATTGCCAGGTCAATTCCCGACATCTGCGGCATCATCACATCGGAGATGAGCAAATTAGGGGCCTCGGTCGATGCCCTTTCGAGTGCATTCAGAGGATTCGAGAATGACTCCGCCAGAAAACCACTCTGCCGCAGGAGCACAACCAGCGTGTCAGCAATCACCTTTTCATCATCCACTACATATACGTAAACATTCTGTGAATTGAGCATGGCCATACCTGTCCTAACGCCATGGAATGAGATACTCCCGAAGGATACTCTTTGTTTTCGGGTTCGCCGGGAACCTCAGTGCAATGAAAGCAATTTAATTGCCAGGCATTGCTGTTGATTCTGTCCTATCACAAAACATATCGAAGCCATCAAAAGAGTCGGTGAAAAATCGCCGTGGTTTGTTCTCTTTATTGCCAACATTACGCCTAGACGCCCTATCTTCGCCCTGAACGTCATTCATTGTCCCTTGACGTTCAGCGATAGCTCGTCCCGCGTTAATGAGTGCAATATGAGAGAGCGCCTGTGGATAGTTGCCGAGAAGCTTGTGCTCAGAAGAATCGTATTCTTCAGAGAGCAAACCTACATCGTTCCGCAAAGCCAGCAATCGCTCATACAAAGAACGCGCCTCAAGCAGCCGCCCGGACATCGCGTAATTCTGCACAAGCCAGAAGGACGCCGCCAGGAAGCATGAATCCATTTTTTTCCCGAATCGACGCTCCTGGCGCACCAGCAAACCCTCTTTCATGAGCTTTTTTTCGATCATCCGAACTGTCCCTAAAACACGATCGTCAGTGAAGGGAAGAAAGCCACAGATGGGAATAAGCAGGGCGGACGCATCGACGCGTGAGGTCCCATAATATCGGCCGAAACATTGCCTTCTGGGGTTGAAACCCCTTTTGCAAATCTCTTCATGCATGCTGTCTCGTAGCTTCTCCCATCGGCTGACAGAGCCGGTTAGGCATTGTGACTCAATCCCGCGAATTGTTCGGTCCACTGTGACCCATGCCATGATTTTTGAATAGACAAAGTGTCGCTGGTGTTTGCGCTCCTCCCAGATTCCATAGCTGGGTCGATGCCAGATTGTAGATACGTACTCAGCGAGACCGATGCGTAGTTTCCTCACCTGATCGTCGTCAGGGACGTTCGCTGCCTTCATCGAGAAGAGTGCATCGGCCGTCTCACCAAAAACGTCTAGTTGGAGTTGTTCAGACGCGGCGTTTCCAATTCGAACAGGTCGTGACAGTCGATAACCGGGGAGCCATTTCAGCTCCGATTCAGGAAGATGGCGCTCTCCCCGCATCCCATACATGATCTGCATCTGCTCTGCAGCGACGCCAATTGAGCGCAACAGCCATTGTTGCCATGCCTCTGCCTCCTCGTGATATCCAAAAGAAAGCAACGATTCCAGAGTGAAGGAGGCATCGCGTAGCCAACCATATCGGTAATCCCAGTTGCGGCCTGCGCCGATCACCTCTGGCAATGATGTAGTTGGGGCCGCGATGATTCCACCGCTCGGACGATACGTGAGGGCCTTGAGGGTGATAAGAGAACGTTCAATCGCGTCATGCCACGGGCCTTTATATCGATTGGTCGCGCACCATTTCGTCCAGAATGTCTCTGTATCGGCGAGAGCCTTGTGAGCGTTGACTCTCTCGGGGGCGGCTTCTTCTGCGCGAGTGCAGGTCAAAACAAATGACACCTCATCGCCCTTGCTCAAGGTCATCGCTGCAAAAGCGGCACCATCCTCTGTCTGCAATGTTTCCAGTGTCCGAAGATAGACCACGGAGGGACCTGCAGATGCCGACCACGAGCCATCTTCGGCCAAGCTGACCCATGGCACAGTTCGCCCATAGTCGAAACGTAGCGTCAGCTCCATCCGCATTACCACGCATCCATCAAGGCAGCGAGCCAGTCTAACAATATCGGAATGCTTTTCGCGAATCGGCATGAAGTCCGTCACAAGGACGGTTCCCGATTCAGTCTCGAACATAGTTTCGAGGATCAGGGTATGTGGCTGGTATCTTCGTGTGACCTTTCTCGGTCTGACAGTTGGCGAAATTATCCATCTGCCATTTTGCCTAGCTCCAAGCAACGATGCGAAACAGGCCGGAGAAGAGAAATCAGGCCAGCACAACCAGTCAATCGAGCCGTCGCGACCCACCAGAGCTGCGGTCTCACAATCGCCGATCAAGGCATAATCTTCGATTCGCATCACAATATTCCCAGTGCTACCTGGCCCTCTTAGCTTGCTTGATGAGGCTCAGGGCGGACCGAGCTCCCTTGCAACCTAGCAGTTCATATTTCTTGCCCTCCAACTCGTGGTAACTGACGAAAAACTCTTCGAGCTCACGGAGAAATCGTGGCGGAAAATCCTTCAATTTTCGAATATTGGCGTAGCTATGGTTTACTTCCGCGACAGCCAGAAGGCGATCATTACGAATCCTCTTCTTCCCGTCGAGCTGCTGGCCCTCGATCACGCCTACAAGACGTGCGCGGACTGCACATCCAGGAAATGCAGGCTCATCCATGAGCAAGAGAACGTCGATTGGGTCACCATCTTGAGCGCGGGTCCGCGGCAGGAATCCGAAATCATAAGGAAATACCATTCCTGCCGGTAGAACTTTCGTCAGTGCAAAAATGCCTTGACCAGGATCAAAAGCAAACTTGTTCCGGCTGCCCTTCGGTGTTTCTACGATGACTCGCAGAATCCCTTCCCTCTTGTCGATTGGCTTCAATTTCGAAGGGTTAGCCACCGTCCTGCTCTTTGACATTTCTGCTCCTCTTATGTCCATCCACGGGCATTTACATACTCGCAGCAAGATGCTCGTGCGAAACGCAAGTGTTCTAGAAGAGGCGACAGTTCTCCTGCTAACCGAGAGTTACAGGGGTGTCCCTCTCCTTCCCGAGACAAGCTGCAGAACCAGGACAATCAATGCAATGATGAGGAGAATGTGGATATACCAAGCCACTACATGGAAACCGATAAATCCCACCAACCACGCTATGAGCAGAATCACGAATAGAGTCCAAAGCATAAAATCCTTTCCATTTCTGCGCCACCACTTTCTGGGCTATTCGGGCCGGCCGGACCTTTCGGGGTACCAGACGAACGGGAAGCATACGCACTCAACATGCGCGGATGTTATGCTGCCCTCTGGGCCTGTGTATTCACAGCGATCGAAATCTGAGTAAGTTTCTTGTCCGCAGCCTTTTCCTCGTCAAGCGTTGCTTGTAGCAGGTCGACGACTTGAGCTCGGCCCAGCAATTCAGCGATTGCGCGAACTGAGCCATACCCTGCCATCTCGTAGTGCTCTACTCGCTGGGCCGCTGCGATGAGTCCGGCATCAAGCACCTCGCCTTTATCTATCTCACCGATGAGATCAGACCCTTCGGACAAGATGCCCTTCATCCCATCACAAGTTTTACCTTTGGTGTCTTTGCCAAGGCTTTCAAAGATCGTCTCAAGTCGCGCGACATGACTATGCGTTTCTTCAAGATGGCTCTCGAATGCCTGGCGGAGGTCGTCGGAGGAAGCAGCTTTCGCCATCTTGGGCAATGCTTTTGTAATTTGTTTCTCAGCGGAATACAGATCTCTTAATTCATCGACCATAAGGTCATCTATCGTTTGTACGCTCATGGAAGCCGTCTCCTTCTTAGCTACTCGTCGCCGTTGCTATAAGGAGTGAGATGCAAGAGCGAACGACTGCGTTATGCTGAGATTTCACTGCGGTGAAATAGAAAACTGCTCATGCAACTGTGCGGATAAGCTCTTATGAACCCCTATCGGTTGCGGGCACTTCAATATTCGTCCATGGCATGGAAATCTGTTTTTGCGGGTTCTCCTGTCGCGCCGATACGGTCCGCATCTGATGGCTCTAGCAGCTTGCCACGGCGCCGAGCCGTCGATGTCTGGACGGAACTCGGATGCTGTAGCGTAAGCAGCGACAGGCCGAAGCGCTTCGTGCGCGAACGGATCGACTTGCTGGGAAGGAATAGTGATGATCATACTCTTGATAATTCTTTTATTGCTGTTGATCGGAGCCATTCCAACATGGCCATATAGCCGCAATTGGGGGATGTACCCCAGCGGAGGATTGGGGCTGATCCTTCTAATCGTCTTAGTTTTAGTCTTGCTGCGGGTGATCTAGGCTTGCGCCGCGAGAGATTGCCGAGGCGACGATGACCCTGTCCCCGTCGCGGCAGTGCTCGAAGATAATCCTCCAAGATTCTTCATCTGCCTGCACTGAGCAGATGAGTAAATCGTGGAACTCCTTTGCCCCAGGTATCGGGTGGGGCCAGTTCGCGACGGATGGGCGGAGTGGTCATGTCTCGCTTGCTCCCGGTGAAGATGGTACGTGCTTGCGAAATCAGATAATCTGCAGTGCGAGCAGCGAGGGCCTGGATGGTCAGGCCGGGATTCGCTGAGCCTTGGGTAGGCATAATGCTGCCGTCGCAGATAAAAAGATTCGCAATGTCGTGAGAGCGGCCAAATTTGTCGACGACAGATGTGCGTGGGTCGGACCCCATACGCGCGGCGCCGACGAGATGAGCGTAGCGAGCCTCATGCACGACCTCCGTTGCGCCTGCCGCGTGCATGACTTCAATTGTCTTCTGAGTGGCCGCTTTGATCAGTCGCTTGTCGTTCTCGTGAAGGTTGAAGCTGACATGGGCGATGGGCAGGCCGAAGCGGTCTTTCTCATCCGCCAGAGTTACTCGGTTCTCGGGCCAGGGGAGAATTTCGCCGAGGAGTCCGAAGCTGGCCCAGTGGTTATAGTCCATCATTTCGCGGCGCAGGCCCCATCCCCAGGCTTTTTTTGCAGAGACCATCTGTTTACCAAAAGCTGCGGGCAATGGGCCAACAGTCTGGATCGCGAACCCCCGCGCGAAATCATTTTTCGGATCAGTCTCGTAAAATTCCTCGGTGAGTGCGTGAGCAGGAGGAGCCTTATACATGCGAACGAGTTGGTCGAAGCGGCCGAGGACTACGGTTCCCGCCTGCGCCATAAGATAGCGCCCGACTGTGTCGCTTGAGTTGGCCAGACCGAGCTCAAAGCCAGGACAGGCGGAGTTGAGCAGGAGACGGGGCGTCTCGATGGCGTAGCCGCACAGTATGACGGATTTGGCTCTCTGAAAATGCTCTCGTCCATCCTTGTCAAAGTAGTGGACGCCATTGACGCGGCCGTCCTTGCCGAGGCTGACGCGGGCGGCCATCGAGTTATCACGGATCTCCGCGCCGCTGTGAAGTGCATCGGGTACGTGGGTGATGAGCGTGCTCGCCTTTGCGCCGACTTTGCAACCCTGAATGCAGAAGCCTCGATAGATGCAGTGCGGCCGATCTCCATGGGAGCCCGAGAGGATGGCTACAGGGCCGCCGATGCAGACCGGGATATCAAGCGCCGAACAACCGCGAATGAGCGCGTTGCCAACTCCACCCATCGGGTGCGGACCGTAGGGATAACCATGAGGATGACCCCAGGGGTAGTAGGCGGGCCCGGCGACGGGCATTTCGAGCTCAAGCTGCTCGTAGTAAGGACGGATCTCCTCGTAGGTGATAGGCCAGTCCGTGCCGACACCGTCGCGGGTGTAGATCTCGAAGTCCGAGGGGTGGAGGCGAGGAGTAAAAGCAGCCCAATGGACTGAGCCGCCTCCGACGCCCTTGCCGCAGTTGTTTGAACCGAACGCGAGTGGGTCGGTGCCACCGGTAACGCGTGGATCTTCCCAGTAGAGATCGTGGGAGCCGGCTTCATCGCTAACCCAATCGCGCTCCGTGTCCCAGAAAGGGCCGGCTTCGAGTCCGACGACGTTGAAGCCGGCGCGTGCGAGGCGCTGCAAAAGAACGCCGCCCGCGGAGCCAACCCCGACGATGACGTAGTCTACCTCTTCAAGCTCTTTGAACCTGCGCATGGGCAGGTGAATATGCTGGAGCGCGCCAAGCATGTGCTTATTGCCGGCGGCGGGAGGCTCGAAGGATCCGAGGAGTGGTTTCTTCACGGGAGCCTCTCATGCTTTCTGCGGTGTGACCGGTGTTGCACCGACTCGAGATAAAACTCATGCGTTGCTTCGATTTCCCCTGAGACAGCATGGTCTGGCGCCACCCAGTCGTATCGCTGCTCTTCAGCTTCCCAGGGTTCGGGCTCGCCGCGCTCGAGCCGGATGTAGGCGCGTGGGTATGCTGGGCCCCCAAATCCAATCTCATCCCATGCCCAGGGGTGTGCGTAGTAAATATCGATTGCATCTCCTATCAGCAGGAGCCAGAAACGATGCACCGACATCTGCTTCCAGATTTCTGGTGCGGCCTTTGGCTCTCCGTCGTGAAGCGTCTTGAGGACAAGGTCCTGCTGCAGATAAGGAAGCGAGATGAAATCGGCACGATACTCGCTTCGCGCCTCCTGATTGATGGCGTCGAAGGCAAGATGATAGGCTTCGCGATCGTGCGGCATATCCTCATAGCGATAGCCATTGGTGCGGTCGTGATACAGGCGTTCGTCGAGAGTGGGAAGAATTGCAATACGGTGGTCCGGAGTGCGATCGGTCTGGGGGATCAGGTGATCGAAGACGGTGGTCCAGAAACTGGCTTCGGTTGGATTGAAGAAACGGATCGGGGGTTGATGGTTGACGCGCTTATCGATGACTTTGCGTGTCGCCGCGTCCCAGAATGACTGCTGCGAAAGGGTGGTGAATCCTGCATAATAGCCGGGCTGCGTGCGAGGAAGGATGGCGTCGCCGGTGAGTGGGTCGCGCGGCACGAGCGAGGTGTCGGCCGCGTCGCCCTGCTGATTTGGAGTCTCGCTGGTCTCTCTGTTCTTTGTGGTCATCGCTTCCTCCGGCGGAGCAGGCTGGCGAGAATGCCAAGCATACCCGCAGCGCCGAAGAGCAGAGGCGCGAAGATGGGCGGCCCGTACATGATGTTGTAGAGGATGTGCTTGCGGCCGCCGGGGCGGCGGAGAACTCCACGAGCGTGGTAGTAGAAGCCGACGGCGGCGTCGGCGCAGGAGGCGACGGCCAGCGCGGGCAAAAGCGTTGTTGCGGTGCGGCGGCTCTTGACTGCACCGAAAGCAGACGCGGCGAGCATCGGAGCAAGGATCACAGGGGTCCACTGTGCTTTGTAGCGGAAATTATTTTTGTAGTGGGAGTACCACGCTTCGAATCCGCTGAGCACTGCGCTGATGCCCGTGGCGATGGCCATCTGGCGTTGAAAGCGGCCTTCGCGCACGTCTTGTTCGACGGAGAGCATTTCGCGGCCGAGCTTTTTGGGAAGGACGTGTGCGAGACCGGTGTTTAAATTTCCGGAAGATGAGCTGCGGTTGGATGAGTTCTCGCGGCGCAGGTAAGAAGCAATCAAGCCGAGGTAGGCGCTTGTTCCAAAGACCAGCGGCGCAAAGATGGGAGGACCCATGATCATGTTGGTCATGGGGAGTCGCCAGCCGCCTGGTTTGCGTTGGACACCGCGCACGTGGAAGTAAAAACCGATGGCCGAGTCCAGCAGAGTGATTGCGGAGACGCAGCGAAGCACTGTGCGTGCGGCCCAGCGGCTGAAGAATCCTGCAATACCGGCGCCGGTCAACGCACCGCTGAGAATCACTGGCGTGTACATCACCCGCTGGCTGTAGCTGCCGCGATAGTGTTCGTAGCTGACCTCAAGGCCGCTCATGAGGCTGGCGAAGGCTGTGAGGAGGGAGAGACTGCGCTGGAAGCGGCCTTCGCGAATGTGGTTTCGCACGAGTTCGAGATCATGCGCCGGATTGAGTAGAGAAAGCTCCGCTTGAGGCATCGTTTCCCAGGCCTTTACACGACCTCGCGAATCTTATCTTCCGCGATATCTTTGATGATGGTCATCGCATTCTTCTGACCGCGAAGGATGGCTTCGGCAAACTTGATTGCCTGCTGCGTGGTGATCTTTCCTGGCATGGGGGGTTCATTGGGATCGACGACGGCCTGGACTAAGGCCGGGCCATCATGCCGCAAGGCTTCGCCAAGCACGCGCTCGACGTCCTCCGGGTGCTCGACGGTGTAGCCTGCCGTGCCGCAAGCTTCTGCCACTTTGGCAAAGTCGATGGGTTGCAGCTCCACCCCAAACTCCGGGTTGCCATCGAGAATCATCTGTTCCCACTTGATTTCACCAAGCACGTTGTTCTTGATGACGATGACTTTGACCGGAAACTTGTACTTCGCGATCGTCGCGAGCTCTCCAAGGAGCATGGTGAGGCCGCCATCGCCGACGATGCAGATGACCTGGCGTCCGGGGAAGGCTGCGGCAGCGCCGATGCTGTAGGGCAAGCCGTTGGCCATGGTCGCGAGCGAACCGGAGAGCGAAAACTTCATCGTGCCACGCATCTCGATATAGCGCGCGGTCCATGTGGCGATAGTTCCGCTGTCGGAGGAGACGATGGCATCGTCGTTCAGCAGCTTATTCAGCGTGTACGTGACGACCTGCGGTTTGAGCGGCATGGAAGTTCGCGTGCCACGTTCCTCCATCAGTTTGTTCCAACTCGTCATATTTTCTTGCGCTGCTTTGAGAAACTTCTTCTCTTTGTTCTCATTCAGCAAGGGAAGAAGGTCCGTCAGAATCGCTTTCGCATCGCCGACAAGACCGATGTCCACCTGATGGCGCAGGCCGATACGGGAAGCATCGAGCTCAATCTGAACGCACTTTGCCTGCCCGGGCTTTGGCAAAAATTCCATGTAAGGAAAACTGGAGCCGACGACAATGAGCGTGTCGCAGTCATCCATCGCGTCGATGGATGGTGCGGTACCCAGGAGGCCGATGCCTCCGGTGGTGTATGGACTACGGTCGGGAAGAACAGCTTTGCCGAGCAACGGCTTGATGACTGGACCACCGACACGGTCGGCAAGCTGTGAGATTTCTTCGCGACAATGTAGTGCACCCCTACCAGCCATGATGGCGACCTTCGACCCGGCGTTGATAATTTCTGCCGCTTTGCGAATGAGCGTCGAACTCGGATGGGCCGAAGATGGCGCGCTCCAGTCGCCGCTGTGATGCGGTATGTTAGCGCCGCTGCGAAGCTTGCCGGAGACAGAAACGGGCCACTCCTGAATGTCCTTAGGAATGCAAATGTGGGAGACACCGCGCTTCGCATATGCCGTGCGGATCGCAGCATCTACACAATTGACGGCGTGAGCGGGGCCCATCACGCGCTGGTTGAATACAGAGACATCCATGTAAAGTTTGTCGAGATCAACATCCTGCTGGTAGTCCATGCCAATCAGGTCATGAAAGGTGTGGCCAGTAATCGCCAGCACCGGTTGTTGATCACACTTTGCATCGTAGAGGCCATTGAGAAGGTGGATACCGCCAGGCCCGGAGGTGGCCACGCAGACGCCGATGCGACCGGAGTATTTAGCGTATCCAACTGCGGCAAATGCCGCCGACTCCTCGTGCCTTACCTGGATGAAGCGCAATTTGTCCTGGTGCGTCCGCAACGCTTCGAAGAACCCATTCACGCCATCGCCGGGAAATCCAAAGATGGTATCTACGCCCCAGGCCAACAAGCGTTCAACGATGAGATCAGAGACTTGCTGTGCCATGAATGATCTTTCCTATCAATTCATAGGAGGATTCTTGCGTTGGAAAGGATGTCCGCATTGCATCTTCGCGGCACGGACAAACTTTCACGACCTAAATACGATAGGCGGCTGCGTCTTTCTCTTTCAGCTCCAGTCCCATGCCGGGACGACTGAGGTCGGGAGACATGCATCCGTCTTTCGGCTCGCAAAAACCATCAAAAAACATTCGCTCAATACGGGTGTGGTCATGGAAGAACTCCATGTGAATTGCGCGCGGTGCGGCGCAGCATACGTGCAGATGCATGCTCGGTCCACAGTGAGAGGAGAGCGGGACATTGTGGGCCCAGCAGAGGGATGCCGCATCGAGGAAGCCGCTGATGCCTCCGCAGCGCGTTGCATCTGCCTGCAAGACGGTAACTGCCTGCGCATCGAGCATGTGGAGGAAGTACCAGGCGGTGTAGCCGTATTCGCCAGCGGCAACGTCCATGCCGGCAGGCACACGCGATCGTATTTGGTTGAGGCCAATGAGATTGTCCGAACTCACCGGCTCTTCGAACCATGCAACAACCGCTTCTTCACTGAAGACCTTCGCGAGCCGGATCGCTTGCGCGACGGTGTATGCACCGTTGGCGTCGACGAAGAGCTTTGGCGCGTCCCCAATGGCATGGCGCGCAGCCAGGACACGATGCGGATCGCGTGCTGGATCGGTCCCCACCTTCATCTTCATCATGGTGAAACCTTGCTCGGCCCAGCCACTGAACTGCTTTGTGAGTTGATCGTCCGTATAGGACGTAAACCCGCCGCTTCCGTATACCGGAATGGAGTCGCGTACTCTTCCGAGAAGACTTACCAGAGGGATATCGAGAAGGCGTGCTCGCAAGTCCCAGAGGGCATTGTCGATCGCGGCAATTGCCATCATCGCCACTCCACTGCATCCAAGATTGCGGACGGAATGCCACATCGATTGCAAAATGGCGCCGTGGGAAAACGCATCACGGCCCAGGACAACTTTTTGCAACAACGTTTCGGTCAGCCTTGCAGTGGAAGCGTCTGCATAGGTATAGCCAAGTGCTCGTTTTCCGCCACCCTCTAAATGCACGAGCACCATCGTCGTGCTGTCCCAGGAAAATGTTCCGTCAGCTTCCGGAGCATCGGTCGGGACGGTGTAGACGAATACATGGGCTTTTTGCAGTTTTGCTTCCATCAACATGGATGTCCCCTTAGACCCGGGTCAATATCTCGACTCCACTATTCGTAACAGTGACGACATCACAATGGCGCATGCGCGCCGATGTTGGTCGTAGTCCGCCTCCCTTACCTGAGATGCAGCGCGCGCGGGCAGAGAACGAGTGCAAAGAGGACTTCGAGTTTATGGGTATCAACCAGAGAGTCCGGCGAATTTGTGCCGCGAAGGCACCTCCGTATCTGGAGACTGCGTCCAAACAGCTTAAGGAAGCAGATCAGCAACGAAAGCTTTCGAGGAAACAAATTGGCGAAATTCAAACAGCAGCCGCCAGTCGTAGTTATCACGGGAGCTTCTGCGGGTTTGGGGCGTGCCATTGCACATGCCTTCGCTAGAAAAGGGGCGAAGGTTGGCTTGGTTGCTCGCAACCCTGATGCGCTGAACGCAGCACGGAGCGAATGCGAGGCTCTTGGAGGCATCGCTATTGCGCTGCCCACGGATGTGTCAGACGCAGAGGCTGTGGAGGAAGCTGCGGCTCGCGTGGAAGCCGAGTTTGGCCCAATCGATATTTGGGTGAATGACGCGATGGTGAGCGTGTTTTCGCCCGTAAAGGAAATGGAAGCGAGCGACTATCGCCGTGTCACGGAGGTTTTGTATCTGGGATTTGTGCATGGGACGCTCGCGGCGCTCAAATGCATGTTGCCACGCGACAGCGGAACAATTATCCAGATTGGCTCAGCTTTATCTTATCGCTCGATTCCATTGCAATCTGCATACTGCGCATGTAAGCACGCGATCAACGGATTTACCGACTCATTGCGTTGCGAGCTTTACCACGACCACAGCAACGTCCGGGTGACAACGGTGCAAATGCCGGCTATGAATACGATCCAGTTTGATTGGGTAAAAAACCGTATGCCGCATAAGGCTCAACCTGTGCCGCCCATCTTCGATCCTGAACTGACGGCAGAGGTGGTTGTGGCCGCAGGATATGCCGCCTGTCCGCGACGCGAATACTGGGTAGGTATGCCGACTGTCGCGGCTATCCTGGGACAGAAGATAGTCCCCGGCCTTCTTGATCGGTATCTTGGCAAGACTGGCTACAAGAGCCAGCAGATCGCAAGCGAGAAGCAAGATCCGAGTGCACCGAATAACCTGTACAACTATGTGCCTGGCACCTGGAGCGCGCGTGGAAAGTTCGGCGACCGCTCGGCGCACAGCAGCGCTGAAGAGTTCGTTTCATTGCACATCCAGTGGTTCGCCTTGGGCGTAGCCGGACTTATCGCTGGCGGCTTATTACTCAAAAGGGCATGTGAAATGGCAGCAGAGAAGTTGTTCTGATAAAAACCGAAAAGTTTCCGGACCTTCATGTCACTTTTAAGGATGAAGGGACCGATATCATTGGTGATTTCCTAATCGTTGGCGATGAAATACAGCGAGAGGGCGGACCGGCCTATGCAATTGCGATCCTAGCATTGGCAAATAAACCTCTCGATCTGGCGTTCTCGTTGGATTTGCTGGAGTTTCGTCTCTGAAAGAGTGTCCGATCTGCGTTCTGCTTTTGATCTGGAGCCTGCGAAGGCCCGGCAAATTCTGGCTAACCATATCGGGAAGCTCATCCTGACCCCACGGGGGACAGAAGACGGGCCGATCTATGAGGTTTCCGGAGATATTGACCTCTTGGCGGGGACCGAACCACCATGAGCCTAGCCGTGAAGGCTTCAATGGCTCGTCAAGTTGGGAAAAAGTGTGTAATACAGGTGGTGGCCAGAGACGAGATCGAACAGCCGGGGCCTGGATTTTCGGTCTTACGTCCAATCGAAAAAAGCGTCGGAACTCAGCGCTGGTTGCCGTTCGTATCGCATTCCTCTTGCGTACACCAGCGTGGGTCCATTTGCGGGTCCAATTAGGGTCCAATACGCGTTTCGTCGGGTTCTTTTCCGCTCTTTAGCGCTTTCTCCAGTGCAATTAAGTTACTCAAATTGCGTCAAAACGAGGATTGGGGGGGTGAGGTCGCTAGTTCGAATCTAGTCGTCCCGACCATTTACCTCAACAACTTAGCTACTGCAAGTAATGCAAATAGGTGCAAACGCAGGTGCAGATGGGTTCAATTACCCGGAAACGCCGATTTCTACTCTCGGCGTCGGCG
>NZ_BMJB01000006.1 GCF_014642855.1 Edaphobacter acidisoli
CCGAAGATCGTCAAACACTTGAAAACAGAGGTGGAAAGACTCAACAAGCCTTCAGTGAAGAAAGGATAGCAATGTCCTTACCTTGTGTCAAGGGGATAATCTTCACTCAAAATACTGCTTTCCCTGCACAGATCGACTTTCAGCCGACGATTCAGCCCCCGCAGGCTATTTCGACTCGCTCCGAATGGAGCAAAAAAGAAGGTTGGTAATTTAGGCAAATTTAGCTTCGCATCGACGGGCGCCGCATTCTCCTCTCATCGATTGCTCTCACAATGTGCGGTGCAGCCTCCATCACGGCACGCTGCGCCGCAGCATGAACCTGCGCCGGGTCCGTCGCACCGCGCGCGTCGATGTTCCAGTGATGATGATATGTATCGCCGCCCAGCGCATGGTTCGGAATGATCGTGCCCGCCGAGCGCGGAGCCATGATCTCCGGGCCATTCTCGCCGACAAGCATCAGCGAATTGCCGGGATAGTCGCCGCCGTCGGCAAAGCCGGGAATCTTCAGCAAGGTGCTGAATGCGCTCGCAACCATGCTGCCGATGCCCGCGCCGCTCGAACCGCTTCCGCCTCCGGCCTGGACCACATTCGGCATCGCAGCCGCGGGCATCGCCGAAAGGATGGATTGCAGATCGCTGCTCATGCCCACGTTGCCTGTGTCGCCTCCGCCTGAAAAGTTCATGAGCTGCTTTGGCACCGCATATTGATTCATATGCCCCGCCACCCGCACCCACAGCGCTCTGGCTTCAGACGTTCCATCGATGCCGAACTTGCCCTCACCAAACTTCAGCGCTCCCGCGGCGGCCGAGGTGAAGATCTCATGCCCCGCGCTCGTGAACTGTCGGCCACGGTCCCAGCTCGGTCCCGTCAGCGCGTTGACGATAGCCCCATTGGTGCGGTCAATCGAGTTATTCAGCCAGGATTGCATCACCCGCGAAGCATCGGTCGCAGCCTGCGCGAACTCCTCCAGCGCTCGGGTCGCGCCATAGACGGCTGACTGATCGGCGTCCTTCACCGCATAGGCGTCCTGCTGGATGCTGATCGTGCGCCTGCTCTCCAGCTCCGCAATCTGCTTCTTCAGCGCGTCGATCTTCTTCTGCTGGTCCTCTGCGCCGTTGCTCAGCAGCGGATTGTTGGTGTAGGCCTTCTTCTGCGCCTCCAGCCGCTGCAGCTCGGCATCATATTGCTGCGCATGGATCGCGGCCAGTTGCAGCGCAGCCGCCTCCTGGCTGATGCTCTTCCCGGCCTCGTTGCGAATGCGCATCTCTTCGAGCGCCATCCCGGTGCGCACCTGCATGGCGTAGATTTCGTTCGAGACATCGTATCGATCCTGTTGTGCCCGCGCATCGTGCTGCCGCCAGGTCAACAGCGCATCGTCCTTCGGCGCAACGGTGCCATTCCTGCGCACATCCTCGGCCATAAACCGCGCAATCCTCTGATGCGCCTGCCGTAACCCTTCCTCGGCCAGTGTCCGCTGCTTGGCCTCAATGGCGCTATATTCATCGGCATAGGCCGCTGAGCCTTTGACGAGCGTGTCCTTTTTCTGCTCCCAATAGTCGTACTCGGTCTTTAGATCGACATTGCGCTCGAGGATCATATGGTTGAGCTGATCCTGAAACTGCTTGATCTGTTTCTCTGCCTCCCTGCTCGCCGTGTTCGTCAGGTCGCCGACGCCGCCAAAACCACCCTTGCCGCCCTTATTGCCTTTTCCATGATCGCCCGGAAGAATTCCGGTAGGCGGCGCGTTCATCGCGGCAACTATCCTGGCATAATCGTCTTGGGCTTTCCCGATGTCGGCAATGGCATCCTTCGCCCTTTTGGCCTGATGAGCAGCAGCGGCTGAATGGCTCGTCGAAACATATCCCTGCGGCGTAAGCGTATAACCATGGGAAACAAAAAAATGAGAAATCTCAGCGTCGAGCCACACTAAGCCGTCTTTTGACTCCCGCAGAGCTTCAACAAATGCAACCAGAAACTGCGTGTCCAGCTTGATCTCTTCGCCGAACCGCGCGCCCAGATCGTTGAACGAGCCCACGCCGCCCGTCAGCGCTTCAACCCCAGCAATCACCTGAGTGAGCGCAGGCGTCAGTCCTGCCGTAAAAGAAAGCCCAGCCCCCTCCACGTGCTGTTGCAGATCAGCCATCCGTTCTTTTGTCGCTTCCAACTGCTCTGCGAGTTTGCCGTTGAGTTCAACGCCTGCCGCTGACGCCTTCTGCTGGAAGATCTGCCAGTTGTCCCCCAGTTCGATCAGTGTGGCGATCTGCTCAGCGCCTGCCCGCTGGCCGAGGAGTTGGCTGGCTAGCTCCACCCGGCGAATCGGGCTCTCCGTCTGCGCCAGCGTCGACGCGAACTTGCGAAAGGCGATTTCTGCCCCATCGGTGCGATTCGCCAGATCCGTTGCATTCAGACCCAGCGACTTCATAAAGGCCTTCGAAGTCTTATTGCCCTCGGTGGCCTGCGCAATCATGCGGTCCATGCGCGCAACCGCCTGCGCCATCCGGTCAAAGTCGCCGCCCGTAACCGCAGCCGCATAGTGCAGCGTGGAAAGTGTGCCGACTTCCAAACCTGTCTCGCGGCTTGCGCGCTGCATCGCCTCCGCAAACTCCAGCGATCGCGAGACAGCTTCCTTGAGTTGGTCGACGATCTCACCCGCAGCAGCGATTCCAGTAATCGCTTCCAGTCCCTCCGGAACCGCCTCACGCAGGGAAACGCCTCCGATGCGCTCTTTCAGGCTGACACTATCGTGGGTCTTCGCGCTGACTTCGCTCGCTCGCGCCGTCTCCAGCTTGGCCGCAGCCAGTCGCTGATAAGCAGCGGCCGCGGCAGTAACGCCCGTCGCCTCGTCAAGAAATCCCTTGCGTGTCAGCGCCTGAATCCGCATCGCGTCAATCGACGCCTGCCGCTCTTTTTCTCTCGACTGAACGATGCGAACACTCTCTTGTGTTACTGCATCGCCGGAGTATTTCGCCGCCAACGCTGCCGCTTTGGCAGCTTCAGCATTGGCCTTTCCGGTTGCAATCGCGGTCGCGCCGACTTCCTTGAGTGCCTTCGTCGCCTGCGCGCCGTCGACAGCGACAACAACTTCAACCTTATTTGGCATCGTTTTCTCCAATCACTTCATCCAGGACATGCATCATGGCCTCTTCCGCGCTTCCCTGCGCCGCTTCAAACGCTGGCCGCACGAATGGATGAGGCGGTACATCTTCACCGGCAACGCCGGTTCCGCGCGTCTTACCATTTCCCAACAACGTCAGCGAGCCGCCGTGAATTTCGCGGTGGCCATATTCCACGTCATGCGCAACGCGCTGCAGACTCGGCTTTGGTCCAATATGCCCTTCGACCGGAACGGCATTCTTCGGTATCAGAATGCGGATACCAGCCTTCATCGCGCCCGGTTCGAGCGAATCGCTTCCCGTTGTCTTCTTATCCAGCACGGGCGCACGCTCCACCATCTCCTGCCGAAACACCGTAGCCCCGGCCCGCACCATGCGAACGGCGGTTGCGCCGGTGATTTCCTCGCCCAATGCGCTCATCTTTGCACCGAGGGCATCGAAACCACGAAAATCCATCTCCATCTCTGCCATCGGGAACCTTATACACAAAGAAGAGAGCCGCCTGCAGGCGGCTCTCTTCTTTGCTTCAAAACCTTCGACTCAGTTGACCGAGAAACCCAATGGACGCGACCACTTCGCCACTTCTTTGTGCGTACGGAAATCGAGATAGCTGATATATTCCAAACCTGCATCTCCGTCGCGCCCTTGCGACAAAACACAACGTATCATCGCATCCAGCAATTGCTTATCGCTAAAGGAAGCCTCATAAAAGGCATCTCCAACCTCAACCTTTGCCATGTCCCCATGCGAGTCGTACTCCCCAATGACTCCTGATGGCACGGCTCGAAGCGCATCACGGCATTTAGCTTCGCGCGTGGGATTCGCCGGAGGAAGCGATGCCGCAACACTCGAAGCTGCCACAATCGCGGTCGTCTGCGCGCCATCTTCCTGATGCACACGATGGGCCACATAAAGACCAAAGCCGATTACCACCACGAACACCCACAGCCTTTTCATGCCGCGCAGTATATCATCTTTTCGGCTTGAACCCAGCCGCAAGTTTCCAATAGATACGCAGATCTTCGATCTCTTTCTCGCGCTGCCTGCGGCTGAGACGCTTCGGCTTTGCCGACGCTTCATTCTTCCAGAGCGACGGCATGAAGTCCTTCGCGGTGAGCTGCTCCTCAAACTGGATAAAACCACAACGGCGCACCATGGCCACGATCTGCGCGCCCATGATCTCCGTCATCTCGTCCGCGCGGCGCAGCTTTACCTGATGTTCTTTTACGAGTGCTGCAAAATAACGCGGATCGATCTCCAAAAACTCTTCGCGATGCATCCCAAGGTGGACGCGCGCAAAGGCTAGCGCTTGATTCCAGAGCTCCTGCCGCCCGGCTCCTATGCGGGCTCGAGAGGGCGGCCGCTATCAGCCTCCGGCTTCGGCATATTGCCGTTCCATGCTTCCAGCATGGCATTGGTGATGGGCAATGCCAGTTCACGCGTAAAAAGCTTTAGCGCCGTGTCGAAATCCATCTCTGGCTGGTAATGGTAGAGCGACACCGCAAACAATGTCCGCACGCTATCAAACGTCAGGTTGCCAATACGCAACAGTAGATTCGCATCATGTCCCGCAGCCAGCAGTTTGACCTCCGCGCGAGCCAGCGCCCTGTGATTGAAGCACATCTTGTAGGTTTTGCCGTCAATCTCAATCTCAGTGAACGGCAGGGTGGGGTCGATCTTCTCAGCAGCAGAATTGAAGCGTGATTTCTTGCTCATAGAAACCTTTCAGAACACAAATTTGGGGAAAAATAACCGGGCACGGCTTCCCAGGTGCAAGCCGCGCCCGGCGGAGGAAAAGGGAGAAGAAGGCTAGCTGCCCTCGGTATAAGTCGGCTGTCCAGTGCGCTGCAGGCTGACCGAAACGGTGATGGACTTGCCGACCGTCACCGTCTCGTCGTACTGCTCGACGAGTGCGGCAAACACCACGGTATCGCCGGAGGTGGTCTGGCCCTGCGCCATCGGGAAGATAATCTGGAACATGAATGCCCGCTGATCGAGGAAAGCGGCCTTCAGCAGCGTCTGGCCGGGATCGGTCGACACCCGGTTCCCCTGCAGGGCAACCTTGCCGGTATCGAGCAGCGTCTTCAGCCATTCCTTGTTTTCGCCGGACTGGAAGTTGGTAATGTCTTCGACATCCCACTTCTGCCCGCTCACCGGCGTCTGCTTCATCTCATAGATGGGGACGAACGGGACCACGCTGAGCGCCACCGCCGAGCCCGTCGCCGTCGCGTCCTGCGAGAGCGTCAACGTGCCGGAGCCGATGCTGGCAATCGTTGTGCCGGTAGGAATGCCCGTACCGGAGATAGGCTGACCCGCATAGAGGCCCACCGTGCTCGACACCGCAGTGACCGACGCGCTGGAGGTGGTCGTCGAGCCGGTAATGCTGATGGGATTGCCGGTATAGTCCGGCGCGTCCGGACCGATGGAAACCAGCATATTGATTGCTGCCTGCGCCTTGCTGTTCTTGTATGCCATATCATTCTCCTGGGTGAATCAAGATTGCCTTCGCCCAGAGGGCGCAGGGTTGAGTGTTGGGGGATGGCGGAAGTTTCAAGCGAAGTTGAAGTTGAAATAGAGATAGAACTCGACCATGCAGCGGTACTGCCGCGCTGCACTTTCAAAGAAATCGATCATCTGGATCAGTTCGGCACCCTCCAGCCAGCTTCCATCGGGAAGTGCGCCTCGATATCCATTCAGCAGTTGCGTCAGCGCGTCGCGCACCTGATATGCGGTCTTTGCCCCCGATGCGCTGGCCGTTCCAACGGCATAGCAGTCAAATTGCACACGGAGCATCTGCAGCCCGGAGGTTTCGAACGTCGGATCACTTCTGCCTCCAACAATCTGAAACGTGATGGCGGGTCCCGTAGCCAGCGTTGCGCCGATGTTCTCCGGCAGCGTGATCGGAAATATCCGGTTCGCCGTGATGGCTTCCAGCCCGGACCCCGCCTGCACGATCAACGCTACGATGCCTTCGAGAATCATCTATTGCGCTCCATTGATCTCAAGGCAATGCAGGTGCAGCACACGGTTGCGCTCCTGCACGTTCTCCGGCGTTTGAATCAGAAGAATGCGGCTTCCAAACAGCACGCGCATTCCCCCTTGAATCACAAGGCTGACTCCTGGCCAATACATCGAGACGCGATGCGTTACCTGCGCAGAAAACTGCCCTTCCTGATAGGCCTCACGCTGCGAGATCGTCTCGATCGCCGCCATGCACGTGAGGATCGTGGCCCACGTCTCCGTCTGGCCGCCGAGCGAATCCTGCGTCGTGGACTGCGCCTGCACCGAAACCTGATAGCGCAGCGAGCCCGGCGGAATCACAAAAGGATTGCGATTCCTATGCCATGGAAAGGGCCAAGTCGCCATCTATGCCACCCGGTTCCTGTACATTTCCAGCAGCTCCGCGATGATGCGCGGAGTTGGAAGATCAACGTCGACGCCGTTCTGAAAGAAGAATGCAGCCATAAACTTGATGGCCTGACGAACACTCTCCGGCACCGGCTGTCCCACATAAGCCGATACATTGGTCACCGCAACAGTCGCGCTGGCTGCGAGCGTTGCCCGCCCGTTCTCGTCAACAGAAGCAATGGTCGTCACCAGATTGGCTGCCGCAGTGCCCGCGCCCGGCACGCTCACCGCCTGGCCAACATCCCCGGCATTGAAGACGGGGCCCACCAGAATCGGGGAATTTGCTGCCATCGACGCCGGAACCGAGCCGCCGTATCCGCACTTGAACTGCACCATAACCGCATTCGCCACGTAGCGGAGCGGCGGCCACGGCTTGGCCCACGGAGGCAGTAACCGCGCGGGCCTCGTGTCCGAGCCGGGATCGAGCTGATACCCATAGATGGGATCGTTGGGGTTCGAGCCATAATCCGTGCTCTGGGTCAGCGGCTGGATATTTCCGTCCACGTCGACATACCGCATAAACGCAATCGACTGGAATGGCGGCTTCGGCAGGCGAAAAGCTGCGTTGAAAGCCCCGCCGGTGCGATAGCGGCCATCAACAAAGGGCCAGCTATCGCGCTGCAGTAGCCACGTCTGCGTCATGAAGGCAGTGCGCGTGTAGTTCTCGCAATACTGGCGTGCCGCCAGTAGCAACGTCGTCAGTTGGCTCGTGAGCTGGCTGTTGAGCGTGGAATCCGCCGGCGTCCCAAGCCCAAGCTGCAACATCATCTCCGCGACCGACACCGGCTCTGCCAGCGGTGCCGCGATTTGGATAATCTCGTTCAACGACGCCTCCGGCGCGTGATGGGTTCAGCCGCGCGAGGTAAAGCCACCTCGGGCGTCGCGGTTTCAATGGGCATCGCACCGATCTCCGCGCGAATGTCCACGGCACGGCCATCGGCAAGCATGGCGCGGGCCGCTTCGGGCGACACTTCCACCACCTCGCCTGCGCGGCGGCCAATCTTCAAACGAATTCGCATAAGAAATCCTTTTGCGACGTTGGGGAGCAGGAGGCTCCATGCCGATCCTCCTGCTTTCTCCCATCCGTTCCAGAGCGTCGAGGGGAACGACTCTGGTGCTAGGCGCTGGGTCCAGCGCTTAGGTGGTTGCGGTTGGCTGCTGGCTGCCCGGATAGTTCAGCCCAGTCAGGATTGCGACCGCCGAGGCATAGTCCGCGCCGGAGCCGCACGCCAGTTCGAGCTGCAGGTAGGGCAGTCCCGCCGGCAGTTGGTCAGCCTGCACGACGATCTCGTAAAACGTGTTTGCCGTGTCGGCAGGCGTGAATCCGGCCGATGTCGCAGCAAACGCCGTCGACGGCGTGCTTCCGTTGAGCGAGAGCGTATCGTTCGCGTTCCCGGAGGTTGTTTGTTTGTAGTACGTGAACGGGATGGCCGTTGCGCCGTCGCCCGAGATGTCCGAGCAGGCATTCAGCGTGATTGCACCTGGCGCAATGGCAAGTGCGCCGAGCTGGATGATGATGTTGGCCTTCGCCGCGTTCTTCAGGTTGAACGGCGTCGCTGCGACGCCGCCGCTGATGCTTTGCGGCGAAAGGATGGAGATGACATGCCCCTCTTCTGCGAGGTTGATTCCACGTGCTCCCATAGTGCTCTCTCCTGCGGCCGTAAGAGCCGCTGTAGGCGACGGGGCCGAAGCGTTCAGCCCCGTCACGGTTGAAGTGCTGCCGACTGCGCTGGCTTACGAGCGGGTGGCGACGGCAACGAAGGAGCTGAGCGCCTGCGAGCCCTTGTACGGGGTCACGGGAGCCTTCTGCTTCGGCTTACCATCGTTGCGCATCATCCAGCGGAAGGCCGTCTGGCCGGTGAGGAACTGCACGTGGATCGATGAATCCGCGCGAATGCCGGACCGCTCGCCGATGAGGTACTGGTCCATATCGGCGAGAATGATGTCGCCGACGGTTCCCAGCGTTGCTGCCTGCTCAATCGGGATGACCGGATGACCGAGAATCGTGCCGTAACCGCCATCGTTGTTGCCACGCATCCCCGGCTGCACATACAGCGCGACTGCCGTGCCCATATCGCCCGGAATCGTCAGCGCATAGAGTTGCGACTCAATGTTCTGGTTGATGAACCACACCGAGTTCTTGCGCCCGCTTGCCAGGCTGGCCGCGTGCATGTTGAGGATGTTGCTCGTGGTGATCGTCGCGGCAGCCTGACCGGAATCCTTGGCCACTATGACCAGCGCGCCCGAATTCAGGATGCCGAGGAACTGCCCGGAGCCCAGCCCGTTGATGCACTCATCATCAAGCGTGAACGCCATCGCCTTCGGGAAGGTTTTGGATGCCCACGCCGAAAGCGCATCGGTATCCTCCAGCAACTCTTCCGTCGCGTAGAGCAGCCCGATCAGCTTGTTGTTGATCAGTTCGATCAGTTTGAAGTTCGGCTTCGACGAGTTATACAGCGCAGCTTCCGCCTCGCGGTAGACGGCGATGCCGCCATACCGGAAGCCGGGCAACCGGCTGTCTTCGTTCACGCCAGGGATCGTCAGGCGAGAAGTCCTCATCGGCGTGCGGTCAGCGCGGCCCGAAACCTGACCCTCGTTCCACACCCGGTCGATGATCTCCGTCGACTGCTCCGTCGGAACCAGAAAGCCGCCGTCCGCGTCCGAGGTCTCGCTCGCTCCGAGCGCCGCCTGCAGACGTGGGTCGGTGACGTGTCCGCCACGGATGGTCGTCGCCTTGACCGCACCAAGGAACTCGCCAAAGTTCCGCCACGGCTTGTCTTCGCCACGGTTATGGCCAGCGGAAGCGCCAGCCGCTCCGGTCGCGGACGCATCCACGGTGGGAGCAGTTCGCTCTGCTTCCAGCAGGCCCGCTGCGCGATCGATATTCGTGCTGTACGACTTGATTGAAGCCATCAGGGCGTCAAACTCCGCGCTCTCCGCATCGGTCAGGTCGCGGTTCTCGCTCTCGGCCAGAGTGCTCAACGCCCTCGCCTTCTTCAGAGCCTCTGCCTTCTTCTGCACCAATTGCATAATATTCATCGGGGTTCCCCCTCCATGGGGCGGTTATGGTTCAGGTGGTCGCGCCTGCGGCAGTCTGCCATCGGGCAGAGTTCCTTGCGCAAAAAAGCCCGGAGCGATCCGGGCATTCATGGGGAGAAGAGGAAGCCCCGCATAGGCGGGATTTCCTCTGATTCAAAAGTCCTCAGAAACTAGGCGCCAGCAAGCTCCAATTGACGCCGATACCGCGCATGCGCTGCCTCGATAGAGGCTCCGTCAGCCGAAGCCAGGCTGTCGTCGCTGACCTCGATGCCATGCTTCTTCGCCGCCGCCTTGATGCGGGCGCGCGCGCGCTTCTTTTCTTCCGCGTCGGGCATCTCCGTCTCACTCCAACGCGAAATCGCATCGCGAATGTGCGCCTCGGTCTTTTCGTCTGTCGAGAACTCGATGGGCAGATGCCAGTCTTCTGTTTTTTCCGATCCCTGATAAGCAAAAGCCGATTTTTCAAGATCTTCGCCATCGACTCGCTTGGTCTTCTTCTCACCGGCTAAAACCTCGCCGCTCACCAACCCATAGGGCGAACTTGCGCCCTGAATCACGGCGCCATAGCGCGCCAGCACTTCGTCGAGCGTCGCCACGGTGTCCGCCATGCCGATCTTCACGGCTTGCTTCGCGCCAAAGACCTTGCCTTGCCCGTAGGTCGCATGCACATTGGCCTGCGATGTCTTGCGGCCCTTCGCCACCGCCGCCTCAAACATGCCGCCAAAGTCATCGACCATCTGCTGCATATCCTGCCGGGCGCCGTCGCCCAACGGTTCATAGGGGTTTCCATTGGTCTTGTTCTCGCCGTAACTGATCAGCGTGACTCTGATGCCTAGATTGTCGAGATATTGCGAATCGTCCTCGTGAATCGAATAGACGCCGACGGAGCCGATCAGCGCAGAAGGCGCCACAACAATCTCGCTACACGCTGATGCAAGATAATATGCGGCGGAAGCACACATGCCGCCGGTGCATGCGATGATCTTTTTCTGGCCGCGCGCTGCGCGGATCTCGCTGGCAAGTTCGTCGACGCCTTCGACCGTCCCTCCGGGCGAGTCGATATCGAGCACAATCGCTCCGACATTCGGATCGCCTACAGCCTGCCGAAGCTGCCCAGCGAGCTGCAGCGTGGACGCGCCCCAACCAAACCGCGAGACCGTTCCATAGACGGGAATTACCGCAACGCTGCCCTTCGCTCCGCTGGCCAGCCGCGCCGAGCGTGCAGCCTGGATGCCAAGTGCCGCGGCAAGAATTGCTTCTTCCGTGGCTCCCAATACGCTGCGGGCCGCGCCAACGCGCACCAGCGCCTCCAGGGCCTTCAAGTTCTCGGGCCGCATCGCCCATACCTGCCCATACATCGCCTTGCGGACACTCTCATATAGCGTCATTGCACTCCCTCCACGGCCAGGGCCGCTAACTTTCTCGGTTCGGTTGCAGCGACGTGCTCAATCCACTCCAGCGCCGCCGAATGTGTCTCGTCTTCCTCGTCCGCCAGCAGCAGAGCAAGATGCTGCGCGCGCGCATCGCATGCAATCTTCACCATCAGCGCTACGCTCGCTTCCATGTGGAACACATCTGCAATAAACCGCGTGTGCTCCACATAAAACTGTGACGCCTCGGCGAACCCGGCATCCCCATCGATCATGCGTCGCACGGCGCTCACTTCTTTTCGCACACAACGGTCCGCCGCACCCGCAGCGAGCAGTTCCAGCCGTCCGCGTGTCGCCGCCATCGTTGCCGCATCTGGCGTGCCCGACCCCGCACCGTCGTCGGAAGCATCATCATCGCTTTCAGGATCATCCGGTGCGCTCTTCACAATTTGCGAAGGAGCTACCAATTGCGACAACGGCAGCAGGTTCGCCGATCGCCAGAAGAGCTTGCCCTGTCCGTTCGGAATCGGGTTCAGGTCCTCCAGCTCGCGTACATCATCAGGGCACATCCAGGAGTTCTGAATCGCTGTCGCATAGCCGGCGAACCGCGTGGCATTGTCCCCGCGTAGAAATGCGGCCATCGAAAGCTTCGCGTAAAAGCGCGAATCGGCCAGCAGATCGCGCTGCACCGCTTGCTCCCACATGATGTTCATGGGATGCACGGTGTACTGCGCGTTCATGATGTTGAACTGCTCTGTGCTGGCGAAGGTCGCAGCCTTGCCGCTGTCGATTCCGACCATGTGCGGCAGAACGCCCATAATGGAGCAGATCTGCGTATCAGAATATTTACCACCCTCAAGCAACTGCCCATCCACAGGAGTGACACTCAGGCTCTTTGCGTCCATCCCTAGCGGAAGCATCATGGCGCGACCGCGATGCTTTCCGGCGTTCCCTGCCTGCACGCTCCGAATAAAATCCAGTTCATCGTCTTTCGTTTTGAAGTTCCCGCCGGAGAAGACAAGCCCCGTGCGAGCGTCATTTTTCAGCCAGCGGGCCGTATAATCCTGCCGCGCCAGCGCGAGTCCCATCACATCGACTCCCATCCGAATGCGAGACTGCCCCAGCCAGATCGAATCCGACCAGTCCCGCAGATGAAAGATTTCTTCCTGAACAAAACGTTCGGTCTGGTTCGTCAGTGGGTTGTCATACACATAGATCGGGCGCCGTGTCTTCGGGAGCACTTCTACCTTCACCCGATCAGGATGCAAAGGCCACAACTCGCTCACGAACCCGTCGGGGCCGGGAACCTTCAGCGCATAGGCATTTCCCCGCAGGTCCACATGCGCGTTCATCATGTAGCGAAAGTCATAAGCCGTCTGCACTGGATTCGGACGGCTATAAAGCAACTCGTAGAGCGGATGCTCCGTCGCGGTCCGGCTACCTCCTCCCACAAGGTCCGTGCGGATTTTGAATGGCTGGATGGCAATCATCTTGCCGCGCACTGAGACGCATGCAAGCACCATCGCCAGCCGCTTGGAAGTCTCCGGCGTGACCCTCATTCCCGCAGATGATTCCTGGCCACCGGCTGGCTCGTACCAGAAATCGTCCCACGGAGCAGGTGCGCCGCCCACGTCGGCCCGCAGCCGCAGACCTCCGCGGAAGATGCTTTCAATCAGGTTCAATTATTTGCTCCGGAAAGCGTCGTACGCCACAAAAACAGCGGGAAGAGCAATCGCGAGCCCGGCCAATATCCAACCAGCGGGGCGCCACGCCAGATCGGCGCCGCGCACTACCAGGCTGACGCCGATCGCAGCGATCAGAGCCGCAACTGTCATCGTCCAACTGCGTTGTTCAGTCTTTTTCATACATAAACCACATACGGCCGCGTATATTGCGCGTCTGGAACCTGCATCGCGCGTCCCAGCGCCATCGCGCTCGCTACCATGCCGTCAATCTTTTCCTTGGACCGGCTCTTGTCCATCTTCATGTTCCCAGCGGGGTCCATGTAGATCACCACGTTCAGCGCCATCCAGCGCAGGACAGGATTGCCGCCGTGCGCCCACTTCCCTTCAAGCGTCAACTCCATCAGCCGCTTGACGGGAGCATGCATATCATTGAAGCCCTGCCCCCACTTCACCATCGTGAAACCGTCCTCTTCGAGGTTTCGCACGAGATCGCTGGCGTTCCAGCGGTCGAACATGATCTCTTTGATCGAGTAGAGCTCGGCCATCTCATGAATCTTCTCGCGGATGGCGCGGTAATCGATGATGCGCCCGTTCTTCGTCAGGTTGAATAGGCCCTGACGTGCCCAAACGTCGTAGGGAACGCGGTCGCGCTTGACCCTGTCCTGAATGCTCTCCTCGGGTAGAAAGAACTCAGGGACGACGTACCAGAAATCATCATCAGGGACCGGCGGAAACACCATGACGAACGAGCTGATGTCCGTCGTCGTCGAAAGATCGAGTGCGCCAAAGCACGAACGGCCACGGAGCGCCATGCGGTCCACAACGCGTGCGGCGCATGGGTCCCAGATGTGTGGAGGCATCCACGCCACATCCGACGTGGTCCACACAGACATTCGAAAGCGCAGGAAGCTATTGAGCGAGGCAGGGTCGTTCTTCGCCTTCGCGGCAGCTTCGCGGAGTTCCTTGAGCTTGACCATGACCCCGAGGCCGGGGTTGGCCTTGATCCAGTTCCTTTCGTCCTCCCAGTCGTCGCCTTCGTCGAGGCCGCAGATCCATGCAAACCAGGTATCGTCCTGAAAAACTCCCTCAAGCACTTTGACGCTATATTCGCGCTTGCGCCAGCAGATGGAGTGCCGATCATATCCAGAGTTCGTGCAGGCATAAAGCAGCGGACTATCCCGCTTGCCCATCGCCGATTCAAAGACTTCCCAAAGCTTCGCATTCGGACTCTCATGCAGTTCATCGAAAACGATAAACGACGGCCGCAGGCCGAGAAGCAATTCAGCGCCCGAGGCAACCGGCTCAAACTTGGCCGCCGTACCCGGGATGTGCATATTGTCGAGATAGCAGGTGACACGCTCGCGCAAAAATGGCGAACGCTTGAGCATGAGCTGCGCCGTGTCGAAGACAATGCGCGCCGTATCCTTGTCCGTTGCTGCGCTGTAGATGTGCGCGCCAGGCTCACCGATCCCCAGCAGTTCATAGAGACAGAGTCCAGAGGCTTCAGTCGACTTGCAGTTACCTCGCCCGATCTCGTTATAGGCAAACTTGAATCGACGGAAGCCGGTATCCTTCCACCTCCAGCCATAAAGTATCCAGAGCTTCGCCTGCTGAAATGGCTCAAGTACGAAGGTCTGGCCATCCAGCGTTCCTTCCACATGCTCAAGAAACGTCGGGAAGAAGTCGATGACGTGCTGCGCTGCATCCCGATCGAAGACGAGGCCACGTTTATCACCCTCTTTGAGGTCCTTGACATGACGCTCGATCTGAAGCCTGACCAGGCGCGAGGTAACGATCTTCCCCGCAAGTACGTCCCTGATGTACTTCTCTGCGACTGAGAGCTTTTTCGCCATCGAAATCGACTCAGCCGGCTCGCTGCCTCGCCCTGGTAAATTCGTCGAGCGGATTGACCGTCTTCTTTGGGGCTTTCCCGCCGATCCCACGGATCGCGCGTCCTTCAGGTGTCATGCCAAGCCCCTTCAGCATCAAGCCGTACTCTTTCAGCGCCTGCCGGTATCCCTTCGAGCCGACGCGACTGGCTTCCAGGCCCATCCTGCAAACGGCAGCGAGATACTCCGAATCCGAAGCCGTCAGCAAGCCAATGGGTGCTTCAGCAACGAGCTTGTTCCAGAGGGCGAGGAGCTTCGGTCCCGAACCGTGCTCGGAAAGAAAATCCGCCGGAGGATCGCCGATTGGCCCAGCCGTCTCCGGCTCTTCCCGGTCATGAAATCGCTGAGGGTTTTTAGCCTTTGCCCCAGTGATTTCATGAATAGCATTCGCTTTGCGTGGTCTTCCCGCCATAGAATCGCCATGAGAGCCTAAAAGGGTTCATGAACCTCAAAACGACCGCAATTCAGCCCCTAAGCCGTCTTAGCGGCTGAATGAAGCCCATCCGTGCAGATCATTGAGAAAAAGCGAAATTCGAGGCATTTCCCCGTGAAAAATCTCATTTTGTGGAATCGCATGTTTGTTTGCGCAGCGGTCTAGGACAGAAAGGCTCTAGAGATTTCACCCACCCCGGTAAGGACGGCCAAAGCCGCCATCTTCTTCAGCCGTTTTCACGCTATGGCACGTGGCGCAGAGTGGTTGCCAATTCGACCGATCCCAAAACAGCTTCTTATCGCCGCGATGCGGAATGATGTGGTCTGTATGGGCAGCAGGCACAAGCACTTCCCCATGACGGCCCTTTGGGAATCCCACACACATCTTTCCAAACAGAAACGCGCGACTAGCCCGCTGCCATTTCCCATCGTACCCACGCTGCGCTGCGGTGGGACGCATATCCCTCCCGCAGCCTTTCGCAGCGCATTGCTGGCAATAGCCACGCTCCACAAGATTCGAGCAGTCAGGCTTATTCGCACATAGCTGCAAAGGCATCCGCTACTTTGCAGCAGCAGCCGCAGGAGGCACCGTCGTCGCCGGGCCCGTCTGCAGGTTGTAGACGTTCTGCGCGAACTGAGCGATTGCCGCCGGGATGCCGCTCGTGACGTTCTTCGACTTCAGAATCGCCGTCAATCCAGGTGTCACGGCTGCCAGCACGAGTGCCATCTTCTGTTCGCCAGTCAGCGTAACGCCGGTAGCCAGCGAAGCCTCAGCCGTCTGCTGCGCGCCAACGATGGCGTTCAGCACCAAATCATATTCCGGGCCATACGGCGTCAGCGCCAGAAACGGCTCTGCGGACACGGCAACGCCCTCAGCGGCATTGATTGCCGGTTCAGCTCGCTTGAAGAACGCACCGATTTTGTCGATGAAGCGTTCGAATCCATTCTCAGTTGTGGTGGGAGCGGTTGTAACTGCTGTTGTACTCATCGTATTCTCCACTGCTTTCGCAGACGTGCTTGGCACCGCCGCCAC
Organism: Edaphobacter acidisoli; assembly: GCF_014642855.1. Lineage (NCBI taxonomy): Bacteria > Pseudomonadati > Acidobacteriota > Terriglobia > Terriglobales > Acidobacteriaceae > Edaphobacter > Edaphobacter acidisoli. The sequence goes on from NZ_BMJB01000006.1 coordinate 15,970, forward strand.
AGAGGCAGCGCTGCTCTTCTTTCCAAACCATTTCGCGGGATTCAATTCAATCTTCACTGCGCATCCTTTTGAATCAGTCCCAGCAACGTGCGCAACACGGCGAGTGCAACCACGGCATGGCTCGCACCCTTCGGCAACGTCATCACCGCAACAATCACAGCGATCACCGAACCAATCAGAGCCTGCGCCGTCGTCTTCCAGTTCGCCGTCAGTTTGTCCGTATCGATCACCATGACACGTTCCTTCTCAAGCCGCAGGCATTTCCAGCATGCAGATCGCTTCCACGCTCGGATCGGTGTAGATGTCCTCTGGCGTTGGATAGCTCGGATGTGCAGCATCCACCTGGTAAGCAAATGGCGCAATCGCTCGCGCGCCAGCCCAGATCAATCCCGAGCAGTACAGCTCACCCTGCGGATGCACTACCGGAAGAAAATGCAGCAGCCGGTTCGCAACGATGCTGACCTCCTGCCGCCAGTCGTACTTATCGTCAATCAGCCCAGCCATCGTATCCAGCATCGACAGCCGTTGCATAAATGACAGATTCCGCCGCGCCAGAATCAGCGTGCCATCCTGAAACCCGGTATAGTCGCTCAGCAATCCAAAGTGGACGCCTTTCGTGACAGTCGCTTCCAGCGTCATCCACGGACCCTGGCTATAGGGCAAATGCGCCATCAATACATGCGAAAGCGGAGAATGCGTGACGCCTTCAATCGCACGCGCAATGGGATGCTGCCCACAACAAAAGACAAGATCGCCCCACTGAAGATATTTGCGGTAAAAGTCATCCTTCGTGACCGAAGGGATGCCGCTGCTTTTCAGATCCGTGAGGTGCGCCGCCATCTACGCAGACTCCTGCAAAGGCCCATACTTCGCCCAGAAATTCTTCATGCTTCCCGCAGAAAGCAGCGTGCGCGCTGCATCATCAGGACTGACTGGAATGTTCGGCAACTGAAAATGCGGTCGATCAGGAAAGCTCGTCCATCGCGCTCCTGCAATCAATCCCTGCGCCTCGCCGGCGGAGATCATCGTCTCCCAATCCAGCGAACTGGCATCCCAGTTCGGTGTCCACACCGCAGCACCACGAATTCCCGGCGCACAATCGACAGCGAGCCCATAGTTGTGCCAGGACTGCCCACCGCGCGCGTTGGTCACAATCGAGCCAGGCGCCGTGCGCCCCTTCGCATAATCCGCATTCTGCTCCTGAAGCGTGCGCAGTCCTTGAATAACGCGAATGGTAATACCGTCGGCCGCAAGTGCCGCAGTCATCGCCTGCACCTTCGCAGCAAGCACCGGATGAACCAGACTCAATCGAATTGCGCTGACGGTATCCATAGCACTCTCAAAATGAAAACGGGCAGCCCTTGGGGAGTCTGCCCGTCGTCATGCTCTGTTCTTTCCGCCCTTTCGCAAGATTGGATTGAACAACAAACGTCGAACTTGTATCTCAGTGCCCGCGCAGAATCGCCATCGCAATATTGGCCAAAATCGTTGCGCCCGTCCCGATAATTCCGCCCAGAATTCCGCCAATCCACGCCGCCGTGCGTGCTGCCGACTTGACTGCAGTGCGGTCATTTTCGAGCGACTTGATGCGGTTCTCATGGTCGCCAGCCGTAGCTTCCACCATGGGCAGCCGGCCATGTTTGGTGTCTTCACCAACTTCGCCGAGCAACTTGATCGTCATCTTCTCCTGCGCGTGCTTCAAATCTTTGATCTCATCATGCAGGGCGCTGAGATCGTCGAGAATGCGCTGTCCAAAGGTCACCTCTTGCACTGGCTCTGCCTCCAGACGCTGCTCTGGCCGCACTAAAGACATGCGCTCTCCACGACTCTCACTTCATTCAGCAGATTGCCGATCTTCCCCCAGGCATTCTGCTTGTTTGTCGCCCGCTCCACACGATCTTCCATTTTCACGTGGATTCCAACTCCACTGCGCTCAACACTCTCCGCGAAGATCCGCTCGACACGCGCTACTTTCTGCTCTTCGCTCATCCTCGCAGTGTGCGAACGCCCATCTTTGAACGATCTCCCAGCCAGCGCTTCGACATCCTTGCGGGCAAAGACGACTACGGCATCTTCATCCCGCACCTCAACCTTTCTCGTGGGGCGCATCTTCCGTTGCTTCGCCAATGGCCGCAACCGTCGAAAACATGGCGTGATCCCATCTCGGTCCATACCCTCTTCTACATGGCCGCGCCGAGCCATGCGACGACCAGCTCTCAGCGACACGAAAGCCTCGATGCGCAGGACTGCGCCATAACCGTAGAGCCGATAGCTCTCGATCTCCATTTTTCTCACTCCATTTTTTGGGAATCTAATGAATCCGCGATTCCGCTAACTCTTCGCGGCTCCCCGGTGTTCCGTCCCGGTCTCTTCTGCTTTTTCAGCCAACGCACCCGAAGGGTGTCGATTCAACGCTGCGCAAGGCAGGATATGTTTTGCACTCGGACAACTATCGGAAAGAACCGAAAATACTGCAAGAGAAATCTGCGCTACCCCGCGCAAAACGCGGGAACCCCGCACAAAACGCGGGAAAAACCGAAACATCGGCGAAACATCATGTACCGCCATGCATATGCCAATCGGGTTTGAGAGCACTGCTGAGAACTTCCTTGGTTAGCTTCTCGTGCCCAGCATCCCACGCCTCCGCAAATTCGACTCCAGCTTCAGAGCATCCCCATCCTGCATTGCACAGAACCCGGCAGAGGCGCAGAACTTCGATACCACTCATTTTCACCGCATCCCAGCACCAATTTCCGTACCACGATTTGTAGGGGGCGCAGCGGAACCTGAACCGCGCGACTTTGAATCCCATAGTTTCGCGGGAGTCGTGAGGGCGTGGGGGCACGTCGAGCCAGACGAACTCCGGGCTGGGCCATGTGCGGGGTTCTAAGCTGATGTCGCAACCGTCCGCTCCATGAATCTCGATGCCGGCCACATGTCCATCGAAGTTTCCGTTATCGCCGTCATTACAGCAAATCGAAACGGTTATCATTCAACCTCCGAGAGGGTCCTGCCTATAAATGCCAATGGAAGCCTCGCGTCCGCGCGATATCTCACGTAGCGCGTTTCGGTCGTAGGGCCACAGCTCCGGCTTTGCCCAAAAACCTTCCGCAAAAAACCGTGTCCATCCCCATCCATGGCGCATCAGGCTGCGTTCCGAGATGAAGCGCCGCACCATCGTCACCGCGAGATCACCCGCAACTTCTGGCGTACACTTCGCACGATCACAGTGCATCTCCAGCGCATCGCCGATCGCCACCACAAGCCGATCCTGCTTGCGCTGGTCGCTGATGTTCAGTTCGCGCAACACACGATGCGCCTGCCAGAGCAGCGCCGCCGCTTTGCGCGCCGCCGGCGAAACGCGCACACCCGCGTCCCCGCTTGCGGGGACTATAGGGGTAGTATTTGGTTCTATGATGGTTAAATGACGGTTCCTAAAAATATCTTCCTCATTCGAAAGCACTTCCGAGGGGGGCATGTCATGTCGTTTTGACGCAGATGTCACGTCGATTTGCTCCGATGTCATGTCGTTTTGCTCGGTTGAGGTTCGAGGTGACATGGTGTCATGTGGATTTCCGCAAGCCTCAATCTTTGCAGCATAATTCACGCTTGCACGTGACACTATGTCACGTCGTTTTTTCGGCGCCCGCGCCCGCTTCTCACACTCTTCCTCGCGGGTTTTTCGTGCGGTTTCGGCCGCGGCGCGCAGCTTCGCCAGGTTGAGCTGATAGAGATTGCCATAGCGCTGTTCGCCATCGCGGACTACGCGCCGTCGCCGCGCCACCGTAAACCACCCTTCCGCTTCGAGCGCGGCACGCACACGTATCAACTGACGCACGCTCAGCCGGCTCTTGCGCGCCAGCAGCTCGTCGCCAGGCCACGCCACGCCCGCATCGTCGGCATTGTCCGCCAACGCGAGCAACACGCTATGCTGGCCAAGATCCTCCGGCCCACCGTCAAACACCATCCCCATCACCCGTGTGCTCATACTGCACCTTCTCCATTGCTGGCCGCTCCAATATCACGAGCCCCGATTTAGTTATGCCGCATCGCCGCCACCCGGCCTTGAGAAAACAATATCCAGGGTTGCTTGACCTAACCTTTTCCGCTGCGACGTAGGTGTAATGCCTGCTAAAAGGCCACACGACATCAGCAATCGCATCCGCCTGTCGAATGAGTTCTGAACTGCGATATGCTGATTCGTTGCGAAAGAAACAGCAATTGACTCCGTCTTGCCCGCTGTCATCGATAAACTTCCGCCAGGCAAATCCAGCATCGGCATTCCTCGTCCGTAACACCAACTTCGGCCCGACAAACAACCTACGTTTCCTCCCGTCGGCAAATGAGCGGGCAGAATAGTGTCGTTCGTACAGCTCTAGCACGCTACGATCACCGTCCCTCGTCAGCCACCAAAGAGGTGTCATCGCGAATTAGCTTGCTTCTCATCTTTGAACTCAAATCCGCGCTGGCCCTTCGGCGGCGAGACGGCGAACTGCGCTGGCTTGCCGCACGCCTGGCACACCGGCCTTCCGCGTCCGCGATGACACTGCTTCTTCCCGCACCCGCACGTCCACCATGTCGCTTTCACGCTTTGCCCTTCGAACAGTAGTAGTCCGAGCCGACCCTGCGGCCCTCCAGCGCGATGCCGGCCTTCCGCGCCTTCCGGGCCAGCTCGCGGTCCGTCGAAGCGACATGCGTTGGGTTGCGGCACTTCACCTTCAGCGCGCGTCCCGGTTCCAGACGCACAAACCGCTCCCACAACTCACCGATGCGCCCCTGCGGATGCCGTCGAGGCTGCGATGCTTCCGGCACGTCCTTGACGCTGATCTCTTCGGCAATCAGACGGTCAGCGCGCACGCCACGAGCTGCCAGCGTCAACGGCACATGGCTGGATGCCACGCGACTGACGGCAATCTCAGGCAAATCATCCTTGAGGACGTCAGCCACGATTTCATCGGTCCGTTCTTTTCGGACCGCGCGCCTCTCCGCCGGCGTCATCGGCCCAGCGCAGCGCCCACGATGCGGATGCTTCCCGCAGCCGCGCGGACAGAGTCTCGTCTCCAGTTCGGACTCCTGCTGCGAAGTCGCAGATTCCGGCTGCGCAGCGGCTTTGACAATGTCTGGCTCGGCGTTTCGGTCGAAGACCGGAAGACGGCGGACGAGCGCATCCCACTGCTGCTCCAGACGTCGGCGGCGGTGCGGTTCATCTCGGCTGAGCCTTTGCTGGGGCCAATTGACCTGAACAATATTCGGGCTCACGAAGATCCTGAATGGTTTTCGACATGCCTCACAGCGCAAGACATTTACTGGACTGACGCCGGTGAGATTAGCGATGGCCCTGACCACGGCAAGCTGGATTGGGTAATTGTCGGCGGTGAAAGTGGACCCGGTGCGCGTCCGATGCATCCAGACTGGGCGCGGAGCCTCCGCGATCAGCAGCGGCCAGATATTGAACGCATTGGCTGCCCGCCGTATCCACTTCGGATGCTCCGAGTCGTATCCCGGCAACTTCTTAACATAGGTGAATGCAAGCTCACGAGCACCTGGCGAATATACCCGGTAATGGTTCGTGAACCATTTCAACATCCGCTCCGGCCGCTTCGTCAACACCTGAAACGTGTGCTGCGGGCACAGCGCCATCACGGCGAAAATCTTGTCACGCATATCGTCGGTGACATTCTCGTGAAACAGATCACTCATCGAGTTCACAAAGATCCGGCGCGGCCTCGTCCACTTCAGCGGGTCGAGCAGATGCTCTTCGACAAATCTCACTTGACCGTTCCATTGTGGTCTGCGCTTGCCATCTGCGCCGATCTGCACCAAACCCTCATACGGTTGCCCCGGGCCGCTGAATCGATAGGCCGCGCGTTCCGCATAGCAGTGACGGCAGCCTTCGCTCACACGCGAGCAGCCGCGAATCGGGTTCCATGTTGCATCGGTCCACGAGATTCCCGTCTTAGTCCCCATCGGCATACTCCACTAGCGAGACGAGAAAGCTGATGAGAAAACAGGCCCCCATTACGACGCCGAGAAGGACGGACGGAAACGCCCACCACGCGGGATAATGTGAATCGGCCCACGCTGCAAAATAAACAAAAGCAAAACCTATGGCCATGCAACCGAAAGCTTTTCTCATGCGAGCCCTTCCATTATTGGCATCCATGCAGGCGGCGGTAATTCTCGCTTCCTTGGGCCACGCTTCCGGGCTGTCAATATCCGCAGCCGCTCAATCAACACAGCCGCTTCTACTCCCTGCGGCAGAACCACATCGGCAAAGCACCCCGTCTCCTGGTCTGGCAAATCCTCGACCAAGAGCACGCGCAGATCAGGCAAGCATTCCTTCGCCGCAGACGCGAGGAAATTCCCCGATGCCCCTTTTCCCATCTCGATCAGGAACACGTCCGGGCATGTGGCGGCAAACAGCAGACGCATTGCCTGGTGCGGATTGGATGAGCGGCTTACCCGAAAACCCCGGGTAGACAGCGCAAACGCGCGAAGCGAGATCAACTCTTGATTCGGCGAGCAGTACAACACCGTCTTCTTCGGCCTCATGCTGTTCCCTCACTTTTCCTGAAACGGGCGATGACGGGCCTGCGAAGCCGCGAGATCGTATTGCGGTGCACGCCGAGCCTCGTTGCTGCCTTCTGGCAATGCCCCTCCTCACACGCAACCGCTGCGCTCACCGCACGCAACCGAACTTCTTCCTCGATGCGTTCCAAGGTCCAGCCGTTCTCGACCAATTTGCGCATGTTCACGAAAAACCTCGATTCCCCCTGAAAATTGCGGCCCCACGGTGTTTCATCGGCGGAGGCTGGCCGTTCACGCATCTCGCGTAACACCATGCCGTGGGGCCAGCCCGCTAGGCGACAACTGGAAGATTGCCCAGTTCCGTCACGTCCGATGTATGCAACCGCTGCATCAGCCACGCCTTGATCGTCTCCATCGCAGTCAGTTTCCAGCGTCCCGCGTCGGCCTCGATCAACGCACAGAGATTTCCCTTTTGCTCGTCGCTCTGGACGCGGAAGATGTAATCGCCATCGGGCTGTTCCACTTCGAGAAACGTGCGAAATGGCTTCAGCGTCACGCGCGGCTTCAGGGTCTGGGTTTTGACAAGATGGGTGCCGCTCTTGACGGCGACATTCTGTGAGAAGCCATCGTCCTCCTGCCGCAGCTCTGCGATCTTGGCAATGTTCCCCGCAAGGCTCACCAGGGCGTCCAGATCGATCTGGTGTCTGCACAAACATCGACCGCAGATGGATATTGAACATCTCCTGCCCAATGAACGAGCCAAACGGGAAAACCCGCTCCGGCTTATGTGCCTTCGCGCTGATATATGTCTGCCGTCGCCCGAATTTGTCCGACTCCAAAGAGATCAGGTGCACTTCATCGAATGCACTCACATGGACGAGCGTGCCAGCAGGATCGAAATTCTCGACTCCAACCTCCAGCAGCTTCACAAAGCCGGAGAGCGTATCGACCAGGATGGGCTCCGGGCTCGGAGGCATGAAAAGCGTCGTCGACTTGTTTTTGTCGAGATGCAAAAATCCATCGACCTCGAAGACTCTGGCCGGTGCCAGTTCCATCAGTCGATCAATCGTCGCTACAGTCAAATCTTCCATCAGCGTGATCCCTTCTTGCGCAGCGCGCATTTGCTCGATTAGCGTTTCCGTTCAATTCAGTTTTGGCTTTGGCGCGGGCTCGTCAGAAACATCACTGAATTCAATCTGCTGCTGTTTGGTGTTGCGTCCGAATGCAAGGTGCTGGCCATTGCGGTTGGCGAAATACATCGTCGCTTCCGCTGGTTTCAGTCCAGCCAGTTTGGTGTCCACCGTCGCCTTATATTCCGCGCCACTTCGGTCTTTGTAGGGCGCAGCTTCGATGGTCAGAACAATCTTCCGCTTCTGCGTCGGCTCCGTGTTCGGGTCGGCTACATTCGCAGCCAACCGGTTCAAAGCTTCGTTGAACATCTCGTACACAGCGCCATTCGCCATGTTGTCGATGCTCAACAGTTCCGGCAGCCCATCATGAACGACCGGGTTTGCATCTTCTTTCGCCATCACTCTCCTCCTTTACCGCTTCGCCCCAACTGTTGCGCTGACGAGCTCGTGGAACTTCGCCAGAAAGCGTTCAGCGAGATATTCACGCGAAGACGAGCGTGGCGGAATCGTCAACTGAAATGGCTTGTAGGCATCTCCCCACTGCGCCGGGCGCCCCATCAGATCACGCAGTTCGGTCGAGAGCATGCGCTTGTCTGTAACGTGAATATCCTTGGGCAGCTTTTCAGGGATGCCGAAGCGCATGGCAATCGCACCCCACCACTGCGCTTCCAGCGCGCGATAAAGTTCAAACATCGCCGTCTGCTTGAGCGGCCCACTGACATCGTTCAGATAGGCCTCCGGCGCATCGTGCATCAGGAATGCCAGGCGATGCTGCGGTAGCGACTGCTCGACGCCCAACAGACAGTGTTCAGCAACGGTATAGGGGCGCACAGCATGGCCGGTAAAGCGCTCAATCCCGGCCAGCGACCACGCAATATCATCAATCGACAGATCGGCTGTCTCAGGCCACAGCAGGTCGATCCAGCGTCCGGTGTAGGTTTTGATGACAGCAGATTCACACAATGGCTTCACGGGAAGCCTCCATAGCTATTGGAATCGGTGCAGCAGACATGAGGGCAAGCAGCATATCCGCTTGAGCGACGCGCATAGCTTTTCGCGCGGCGGCGGCGGCGGCGTAGGCGTCGGCGGCGGCGGCGGCGGCGGCGGCGGCGTAGGCGTCGGCGGCGGCGGCGGCGTA
>NZ_BMJB01000007.1 GCF_014642855.1 Edaphobacter acidisoli
TGAAGATTATCCCCTTGACACAAGGTAAGGACATTGCTATCCTTTCTTCACTGAAGGCTTGTTGAGTCTTTCCACCTCTGTTTTCAAGTGTTTGACGATCTTCGGGTGGAAGACATGATGAATCGCTTCCTCGGTGGTCATCTCCTTCGGGTGTTTCTTCGGTTTGGGGGTTTTAGCCATGCAAGCACCTACGCTTTTTGAAGTTCTGAGAGAGTTCGGCAACGATACATCGTGCCGGGAATACCTTGAGGCTCTGCGCTGGCCGGACAGGGTGATGTGCCCTCGTTGCCAGTCTGAGAAAATCTCCCGCGTGTACGACCGGAATCAGTTCGATTGTGACTCATGCCGCTATCAGTTCTCCGTTCTGGCCGGGACGGTATTTCAGGATACGAAGCTCCCCTTGCCTACATGGTTTGCCGTCACCTATTTGATGTGCGAGTCCAAGAAGGGCATTTCCGCCAGCCAGCTCAAGCGGATGGTTGGCGGCAGTTATAAGACCTCTTGGTATCTCTGCCACCGTATCCGTGCGGCCATGAAAGAGGCCAACCCGCTGCCGCTTTCTGGTGTGGTCGAAATGGATGAAACCTACGTGGGCGGCAAGCGCAGGGGGAGCGGAAAGAAAGGGCGTCCGGGTCGCGGTGAGGCTGAGGTCGTGTTCGGCATCAAACAGCGTGGCGGAGAACTCCGTTTTTTCCACGCTGAGGATTGCAAGTCCGGCACGCTGGCGAAGTACATCAAGGAGAATGTCAGCGGTGACGTGGACGTGATTATGACGGACGAAATGATTTCGTATCCTCACGCTCTTGACCGTGCAGGACATTCTCGCGCGAAGCACAAGACTATCAAGCATCGGGACGGCATTTACGTGGATGGCGACATTACTACCAACGGCATCGAATCTGCCTTTAGCTTGCTGAAGCGGGGCATCGTGGGAACGTGGCATAAAATCAGTGCGAAACACCTCTCCGCTTATCTTGATGAAATGCAGTTTCGATTCAATAACCGTCAAAATCCTTACCTCTTCCGTGACACCATGCAAAAGCTCATTGAGACTCCGGTATTGGAATATAAGAACCTCATTGCGGCATAGCCTATGGATACTATCCTGCCAACTCTAAGGCAGAGCATTTGATACAGGCGGCAACGGATTCGCGGGGAACGTTGTCGATCCTTCCGAGTAGATGGACGATCTTCTCTCCACTGGGTAATTCCTCGGTCGCATAATCTAGGCGATAAGATGCGGCGCTGGTAGTTGCTTTGAGGTATTCAAGCCATCGAGAGACGGGATCGGACTCCAACCGAACTTGATCCGAAAGCTGCGGAGAAATCGCCGTGGATGCCATGAGCATTGTGCCCGCCAAAGTGCAGAGCGCCTTGCATTGCGTATCGTATAGCCTCCACTTGGTTACACCCTGAGTAGTCTGAAATTGTGCCGAATACTGGAAAGAACCGATGGCGTTGAATTTTTCGGAAAGATCGCGCCAATCTGTGGGCGACACCCTATGCGCGATCTCCTGCCGTATCGCGATCTTTTGGCTTTCGAGTGCCGCTATTGCTTCCTGACCGAGCCTCTCGACCGTCTCGTTATGGAGGAGAAAGGGAGTTCGTAGCAGATGCCAAATGGCGAATCCGCCTAGAACGATGCCTGAAGCGACAATGGCTACCTTGAAAGTGCCCCATGCGGCGGGGTCGTGAGACCTGAGCATAAGCACGTAGGTGGCCGCCGATACCAAGGTGGAGGCTAGCAACTCCTGCCTCCAAGTGCTGTAACATTCGTGCAGGAACGTAGCGAAGAACTGTCGCATGTAGGCAATGGAACTCTGCATCCCCCGGATGGTCTCATTGGAGACCACCTTGCGTCAAGGGGATAATCTTC